>JAPLUH010000032.1 GCA_026397675.1 Verrucomicrobiota bacterium | reverse complement strand
AACACCCTCATCCCTCGCGCAAAGCGCGAAAGCCCATCCTCCCAAGAGCCTACTCAGCGAGCGGAGGCCCGATACCGCGGAGCCCACCAAAAACCGCAGCGGAGCGGTGTCGGGCCGTAGCGAGCCTTGGAGGCGAACAACCTCACCCCTCGCGCAAAGCGCGAAAGATCATCCTCCCCAGAGCCTACTCAGCGAGCGGAGGCCCGATACCGCGGAGCCACCGCAACGACAACAGCAGAGTTGAGAGTGCCCCCTTTTGTGTAAATAGGCGGGACCGACCCCTTAGGCTTTTTTGAGGCCGATGGAGGTGGAGCGCTTGGCGACTTTGCGGCTGGTGAGGACTTTGTCGACGGTGCCGGTCTTCAGGTACATCTCGCGTACCTTGCCGAGGATCGCGTCGCGGTGGTCGTAAAGACGCTTGAGCTTGCGGGGCTTGACTCGCGCCGTGACGTACGCCGTCAGCAGCGGCAGAGCGATGGTGCTGTCGGTGTAGCACACCACCGAGTCCGGGAGCTTGTCCGGATCAATCTTACCCCAGCTCACCGCCTCGGCAGGCGTGGCACCGCTAAGACCACCCGTGTCCGGACGCGCATCCGTGCACTGCAGGAAGTAGTCGTGCCCCTTCTCTTGGATGCCCATGACCTCCTGAATTTGCGGCTCGGTTTGCAGCATGAAGTTCTTCGGACTGCCGCCGCCCAAGATGAACACGCTGCTCGTGTGACCCGTGCTCTTGGCGTGATACACGATACCCGCCGTCTGGTTTACGTCGCGGTTCACATCGGGCAGCAATTGCGATCCGCGCAACGACATCGCCGCCACATTCATACCAATGGAACTATCGCCCGGGCTGCTGGTGAAAATAGGGATACCGCACTGGTAGGCCGTTGCCAGGATAGAACTATCCCGGATGCCCAGCTTCTTCTGGCGGGCGTGCACGTATTTGCCGAGCAAGTAATGGAACTCGTCGGTGCCCATGACCTTCTGGAACTCCGGACACTGGATCACCTCTCGCACGAACGCGTCGGTATCGAGCAGCACGTTGTAATCAAAGAGCACATCGTAAATGCGGATGACGCCCTCATCATGCAATTCCACGTCGTCAAGGAACGGCGTGCCGCTGTGCAAGTGCATGTCCAAACCGAAGTGCAAATCGTGATACAAATTAGCACCCGTCGAAATAATCCAGTCCACGTAGCCGCCCTTCATCAGCGGGATGAGGCAGCTCTTACCCAAGCCAGCCGGAGTGAGGGCACCGGTCAACGACATGCCGATGAACCCGTCATTCGGCAGCATTTTCTTGGCAAGCAGCTGGGCCGCCTCGCGCAATCGGCCACCATTGTAGGCCAACATCGACTGATCGATGAGATCGGCAGCAGAGATACTCTTGCCGACGGCAAACGGGTTGAGCCGAGGGTAGGCGGCGAACTTCTTCGAGATCTTGTGGGCGGACGCTTTGCTCATAGAGACGAGTGCAGTGTGCCGGGAAACCGAAAATGAAAAACGCAAAACTCTGCGGAATTCCGGTGACGGATCACGGAATCAAAATCAGAGGATCCCCATCAGGATCGACGCCCGCCCCAAACAGAAGGCTCACCGAGGCCCATCCCGTCAGGGAATCTGCGGCAGATGCAAGTCCGCTAACCATTCAGCGAACGACCACAGCATACCATCTGAACCGGGAGCTCCCATGCATTGGAACCCCAGACCGGGTTCTCCGCGTTCGATCCAGGGGACCGTCACCACCGGCAATCCGCCCAAGCTGGCCGGCGCCGTGAGCCGGATCATGCGGGGTCGGGTAGCAGCATGATCAACGCCGGCCTTCAGAACACGCATCGCACTGGCCGGAGCGATGAGGACATCGAATCGCGCGAAGAGCGGGTCGAACCCGCGACGGAATGCATCGCGTTCGGCGAGCAATTCGGAATACCGCGCAGCGGAAATTCCCCGCCCCAATTCCAACCGGGGCAGGATCGCCGGATCGTAAGCACCCGCATGGTGCGGTAAATAAGGCGCGTGGGTGGCATGGGCCTCATGGGCCTGGATGGGCACGAAGCAGTCCACCGCACGGTCCCACCCGATGCCTTCAAACGATTCCACCGAGGCACCGCCGGCCTTCAACGCTTCCACAAAACTCTCCAGTCCGGCCGTCACCTCAGGCTCAGCCGGAGCCAGCCAATCGCCCCGAACCACGCCCACCCGAGGAGCCCGCGACACCACCGGCGAGGCGATGCTGGGCCGGAGGTTCCGAGCCACCCAGGGCAAATCGCCCAAGCTGCGCTGCAGCCAACCGAGCGTATCGAACGCATGGGCCAGCGGAAAACTCCCGGAAGCATCCTCGCTGCCCAAGGTCGCCCGATACGACACCAACCCGCACAGCGCCGCCGGTGCACGCAAAGATCCGCCCGTGTCGGTGCCCAAACCGATTGCGGCCGCACCCATGAGCACACTGGCTGCCGCTCCAGAACTGGATCCCCCGGTCAAACGGTCCGGATGCCCCGGCTGGGTGACATCGCCGAACCAGCGATTCTCGCCGGTGATGCCGTAGGCGAACTCGTTCAAGTTCGTCTTGCCCACCAACACGGTCCCCTGCGCGCGCCAATCGGCCACGTACGGACAGTCCGTCTGGGGCACCGGCCGGGTACCCGCATAAAACGGCGACCCACATGTCGTGGGCAGACCCCGAACATCGAAGAGATCCTTCACCGAGAGCGGCAACCCCCAGAGCGGACCCTGGGGACCGGACGCCTCGAGGGCTACGGCTTGGGCCTTCGACCCGGCCTCGTCGATCACAATGAACGCCCGTGAGGCAGCCCCCCGCCGAGCCGACTCAAGGGCCGTTTCGGTCAACTGGGTCGGCGTCAGCTCTCCGGACTGCAAGGCAGCAGAGATCTTTCTCAAAGACCATTGAAGTAGTGGGTTCACAGTCATCGCGCTAAGCCGAGAAAACCATACAGGGCCACGAACTCAATCCGCGGTATTGACCCGTTGCAGGAAATTGGTCGGCATCAACTTTACAGCCGAACCATTCAGTCAACCCTAGACCGGGCCTGATCGATACGGCCCCGGGCATAGGCCTCGAACACGCGGCGAATCTCGTCGCGGACTCGTCGGAACACCTCCATTTGCTCGTCTTCGGTGCCTGGGGCGTGGGCCGGATCTTCGAAGGGCCAGTGGTAGCGATTCGCCTGGCCCGGATACACCGGACACACTTGGTCGGCATTGCCGCACACGGTGATCACCGTCTCCACCGGCTGGTCGAGGAAGAGGTTCATGTGTTTGGAGGTGTGGCCCGCCAGGTCGATGCCGATCTCAGCCAGCGCCCGAATAGACAGCGGGTGGACATACCCGGCGGGTTTGCTACCGGCACTGGCCACGCGGAACACCCCGCCCGCGGCCGCACGCAAAATGGCCTCGGCCATGTGGCTGCGACAGGAGTTGCCCGTGCACAGCACGAGGATTAAGGGGGTTTGAGTTTCTGGATTCATGGGGGCAGTCATCGTGCTTTGGGCAGGGAGCGAAAACCGATTGTTTGAGGGGCTGGTGCGGCGACTTGGCAACGATCCTGGGCCAGGCAATCGGTGTGTCGAAGCCCCAGATGCAGGACGAGTTCCCCACCCTGCTCCGTGATAGACTCGAGCGGCATTTGCGTGACAAAGCCGACCTCGTGTTCGACATCGACCTCCAAGTCGTCGCGCAATCCGACCGGGCCCGCCTTGTCGAAAATGGCCAGGAGTTTTGCGGCGCTCAGGCGATGATCCACATCGTCGGCCACCCAGGTTTGCAGGCGGCAAAATGCATCGGCCCGAAGCACCCCGCCACAGTCGATGTAGTGCTTCTCGACCCGTGCTACTTCTGAGACATGCACATGGATCGGAAGCAAGGTGCCATCCGGTCGTTGGAATCGCAGGAGCGCACTGGGGTGCTGGGTCAGGAGGGTTCGGAATTCCAGAAGTTTCATGGAGAGAGGATGTTGGAGGAGGACTTGTTCGGGCGATTCGGCTGGGGTGTTTTAGTACGACCAACTCAGGACGGACCGCAGTTTGAACCCACACGGGTCCCTTGAAGGATGCGATGCACCGGAACCGCCAAGAGCGCCCCGAACATCGGGCCCAGACAGTAAATCCACAGCGAACCGAGACCGGCCCCGAAAACGGCCGGACCGAGGGAACGTGCGGGATTCATGGAGGCTCCGCAAATCGGCCCAGCGAACATCGCCTCCAACCCTACCGTTGCACCGATGGCCACGGCGGCGGTGATGCCTTTTTCTTTGGCCCCGACCGAAACCCGCAAGATCACCAACATGAGGAAGAAGGTCAGGATCGCTTCGTAAACCAGGCTGTGGGAATCCCATCCCGAAGGCCGGGTGGCTCCCAAATTCACGACGGCGGGAAACAGCCACCGCAACAGCCCACTGGCCGCCAAGGCCCCGCCACATTGAACTACCACATAGGCCGGAACCGCCTGCCACTCAAAGCGACGGGCGGCCGCCAGGGACACCGTCACCGCCGGATTGAAATGGGCCCCGCTGGTTTCACCGAACCCGTAGATGAGCACCATCACCACCGCTCCAAACGTGAGTGCGATGCCCGGGTGGGTGACCGCCCCATGCGAGACTTCATTGGCCACGATGGCTCCGGTGCCCGCGAACACGATGAGGAACGTGCCCAGAAACTCCGCCAACCATGGAGCCCAGGGCAGCGATCGGGATGCGCGGTTTTCTTGGCTCATGCGCCTCCTTTCCGCTCCCGTGATTTCAGCGATCGAGATCCCAATGACCGGGACTCCATTGATCGGCATTGCGATCCCACACAGCACTGGTCGGCCTCGTCGCGCAAAGCCAGACGCCGCTCCAGGCGGGCCTGATCTCGCCGGAGGTGCGCATCGGTGGCCAACACCGACGGGAAGACTCCGAAAAAGGCCTCAGTCACCGACTGGCCCAATGGCGTCAGCCGATGGTAGCTCCATTTGCCCTCCTTGCGGGAGGCGCTCAGCCCGGCATCGTGCAGCACCCGCAAGTGGGTGGACAAGGTGGACTGGGTCAGGCCCAGCCCATCGCACAATTCGCACACGCACAACTCGGCCCCGGAGATCGCCCGGAGGATGCGCACCCGATTTCCGTCGGCCAAGGCCGCGGCGGCGCGCACGAGCGGCTTGGCTGGCATTGTTAAACGCATCGGCATTGACCGATATGAAAAGCAGCCGCGCGCGCAGGCACAAGCTCTTTGTGGTCCAGATTTCCTGCAGCGAACCAGCCGGATTCCGGGCGGGAATCCGCACAGCCTCAGCGCCGTTTAGACGGCAGTTTCAAGGCCCGCCGCAACTGCGGTTCGAGCCCATTGGCACACCATTGGAAACCCAGCGAGTTGGGATGCACCCCGTCCACCAATCCCGAACCCTGGGAGCGCGACAGCATTTCGAGCCCATCCACGAACACGATTTCCCGGTCTCCCGCTTTCCGCCGGGCGGCCACGAAGTCGCGGGCCGTCTTGCGCTTGCTCTCTTGTTGGGCATGGATTGCGTCCGATCCCGCTTCGGCCGGAAACCAAAACGGGCCGGTGACGAGAATCGGCGTGCGCGGATGCCGCCGCCGCAACGCGTCCACAAATCCCGGCAGGGTGTCGCGGAATACTTCGGGCGACGGGTTGGCCCAGTAGTCGAGCACGAAGGCCTCCGCGTCGATCTCCGCCACCGCCTCCGCCACGGCCGGCTCCCCAAGACCCGCACCACTAAAACCCAGGTTGATGAAGTCGAGATTCAGCGACCGACCCAATATGGCCGTGTAGCTCAGGCCCGGATTTTCGGCACAGCCTCCCTGCGTGATACTCGAACCATAAAACACCACCGGCCGAGGCCGAGCCATCGGCGTCGGCGCAGCCAGCGTGGCCCCT
>JAPLUH010000558.1 GCA_026397675.1 Verrucomicrobiota bacterium | reverse complement strand
GATCACTCAGCCCTCTTCACCGGGACGCCGCCAGACACCGACTCCCTCACTCTCGTCGTGACTACGCGGGACACCCACGTCGACCGACTCCGCTTGGAAACCCTGCTCGACGACGCTCTCCCTAAAAAAGGGCCCGGACGTGTGGCTCATGGAAACTTTGTCCTGAGTGAATTGCGGGTTACGGCCGCACCGCTGGATGCACCGGATCAAGTGCAGAAGATCGCTCTAGCCCACGCACAAGCCGACGTCGAGCAACCGGGCTTTCCGGCGGCCAATGCGATTGATGACCAACTCCAGACCGGTTGGGCTGTCGACGTGGGGGGCGACCGGCTCAACCGGGAACACCACCTCAGTGTCCAGTTTCAGAAGGAGGTCACCTTCCCCTCGGGCATCCGCTTCGAAATCACTCTGGAACACCAGCAGGCGGCTCAACACCTGATCGGCCGTCCCCGGATTCGCTTGGGCCGACCGTCCTCCGATCCGCGCCCCCTGGCGGAACGGCGCAAGGCCGCTGCAGAGGCTGCATTCCAAAAATGGCTCGGCAAAGCCCGCGAGACGGCCATTCGTTGGACTCCCCTGCGTCCCACGGCCGCGACCTCCAACCTCCCGCTCCTGACCGTTCAAGAAGACGCCTCGGTCTTTGCCAGCGGCGACATCAGCAAGAGTGACACTTACCAACTCGCCTTCACCGCGCCGCCCGAACCCATCACCGCCGTCCGGTTGGAAGTTCTGCCCGATCCGCGACTGCCCAAGAACGGGCCGGGCCTGGCCTATTATGAAGGTCCGAAGGGAGATTTCTTCCTGGGCGAACTGAGCCTCAGCGCGGGCGGCCAGCCCGTCCGCTGGAAGTCCTCCTCGCAAAGCTTCGGTAAGAACGCCTTTGGGTCTGAGGCCACGGCCGCCTTGGCGGTCGATGGCGACCCGCAGACCGGTTGGTCCACCGCAGGCCGCGAGGGGCAGCGGCATGAGGCGGTCTTTGTTTCCGAGACACCGATCCCGGGCAACGCCGACCTGAAACTATCCCTCCTCTTCGGACGCCATTACGCCTGTTCGCTCGGCCGTTTCCGGGTGTCTGTCACCACCCAAACCGGCGGAGCCCAGGCACGAGAGTTACCTTCAGAACTGGAAGCGCTCCTGCTCATCGCCGATGCCTCGTTGACCGAAACTCAGCGCTCACAACTTCGTCGTCACTTTCTGCTGACCACACCCGAACTCGGGGAGTCTCAAAAGCGCATCGCCCAACTGCGACAACCCCTTACTCCGAAGACCACCCTGGTCTTGCAGGAGCGCCCAACAGAAAACCCACGCGCCACCTTCCTCCACCGACGCGGAGAATACCTTCAGCCCACTGAACGAGTGGAACCCGGTGTCCTCTCGGTGATCTCCGCGTTTCCGGCCGAGCTACCCCGCAACCGCCTCGGCCTGGCTCGGTGGCTCGTGTCCACCAACAATCCCCTGACAGCTCGGGTCACCGTCAATCGCCAGTGGCAGGCCTTCTTTGGCAAGGGGTTGGTTCGAACCACAGAAGACTTCGGCTATCAAGGAGACAGCCCCAGCCATCCCGAACTGCTCGATTGGTTGGCTGTGGATTTCATGAGAAACGGTTGGTCTCTCAAGCGACTTCACAAGCAAATCGCCCTGAGCGCCACCTACCGGCAGTCCTCGCGAACCCGGCCGGACTCACTGGCCCGCGACCCGGACAATCGCTGGCTCTCCCGCGGACCCTCCGTTCGCCTGGATGCGGAGGTCATCCGCGATGCCGCTCTCAAGGCCAGCGGCCTGCTCTCGGACACCATGGGCGGGCCCGGTGTGTACCCGCCCCAGCCCTCCGGGGTCATGGAGGCCGCATGGGGCGGATCGTCTTGGCCGACCAGCGAGGGCCAGAACCGCTACCGACGCAGCCTTTACACCTTCGCCAAGCGGACGGCTCCCTTTGCCCTGTTCAACACCTTCGATGCCCCCACCGGTGAATCCTGCATCGCCCGGCGCGAGACATCCAACACCCCCCTGCAGGCACTCACGTTGATCAATGACGTCTTCTTCATTGAGGTCTCGCAGGCCATGGGCCGAGACCTGGCCCGGCAATCGGGAACGGTGTCCCAACGCATCCGGAACGCATTTCAACGCTGCATGACCCGCCCTCCAACCGAAACCGAGCTTCAAGCCCTCGAAGCGTTTTGGAAAACCCAACTCCAACGTTTCCAGGCTCACGAGTTGGATGCGGCCGCGGTGGCCGGACCCGGTGAGGGTTCTTCCATCGAAGAACGCGCCGCCTGGTCGGCCCTATCACGGGCGCTGTTCAACCTCGATGAAATGATCACCAAGGGCTGAAACCTCATCCCCACCCTCTCCCATGAATCCTTTGAACCTTCACCCGCATCACGTCAGCCGACGGCATTTCTTCAAAGACTGCGGCGTGGGCTTGGGCAAGATCGCCTTGGCCGGATTGCT
>JAPLUH010000457.1 GCA_026397675.1 Verrucomicrobiota bacterium | reverse complement strand
GAGGGCCGTCTTGCATCGGGTGACGGAGACCGACCTGTCTGCCACAGCGTTTCCCTTCGGCCACAGCGCGGAGATTCGCATCGCTGGTGTGCCATCACCCGTGAGGGCTCTCCGGGTGACGTATGTCGGCGAGCTTGGATGGGAACTGCACGGGCCTGCATCGTCGATGGCCGCTGTCTGGACGGCGCTGTCGGAGGCCGGGAAATCCGAGGGCATCGGCCCAGCCGGGACTTACGCCATCAATACCCTCCGGATTGAGAAAGCGTATCGCGCCTGGGGTCACGAGCTCTCGGTCGATGAAAACCCGTTCGAGGCGGGCTTGTCCTTCGCGGTGGATTGGAACCGGGACTTCCTGGCTAAACCCGCTTTGCTCAGCTTCAAAGGGGGCCCGCTGCGCAAACGATTGGTCTCGCTGGTTATGGGCTGCGACGACCCGACCGTGACCTTATGGGGCAACGAGCCCGTGTTCCGGGAGGGGCGTTTGGCGGGATACACCTCCAGCGCCGCCTACTCGCCGACGCTCTCGGCACCGGTGGCGATGGCTTACATCAAGCGTCCGCCTGAGGAGGCTGGGCTCGGCGTGGACACCGCATGGCTGGAGGCCGGTCGGTACGAAATCCTTCAGGACGGCGTGAAACGTCCAGCCCGGATGACCTTGCGCGCACCGGTGGATCCCGAGCGTGCGCGAATCCTGAGTTGAGCCTCGGCTTAGATAACTGGGCCGTCGTTTATTTGAACGGCCGGAAGGTGGCCGCGCTCGATCATGCCGATGAGTTTAAATCGGTGAAAATCCCCATCACGATCAACAAGGGAGATAATCAACTATTGATCAAAACCAACAACCGGCAGAACCGCGACCGGCATCTTTGGGCGATCCAGTGTGCGCTCGAATAGTGGGAGACTTCGTCCGTGCCGTGTCCCGGCCTTCGACTTCGACAGAATCGCTATTGACCTCCACGCCGGGGCATCACCCAGATTGCACTTAATCCCGCCGCTGCTCAAAGGTCATGACTCACAGCATCCATTTCACTATTCGCGGGAAAGGTTGGTTGGCTCGTCGGTATGCCGAAATTCTTTCCGGTGTCTTGGGAGTTCTGACGCTTTGGCTTCAAACAGCCCAGGCAGCCTCTCCCGACTTGCTGGAGCATTTTGAGCAACGCATCCGTCCCATTCTCGCCAATGAATGCTACGAATGCCATGGGGCCAAGAAGCAGAAGGGCGGTCTGCGGGTGGATTTTCGGGGCGGGCTTCTCAGCGGTGGAGAATCCGGTCCGGCCCTCAATCCGGGAGACTCCAGAAAGAGCCTCCTCCTCCAGAAGATTCGACACGCGAACCCGGATTCCGGGATGCCCAAGGATCGCCCTCAGCTCCCTGAGTCTGTCATCGCCGATTTCGCCAAGTGGGTAGACCAGGGAGCCGTGGATCCCCGTGACCGACCTCAGACGGCGTCGCCAGATTCAATGGCCGGCCCCGTCGGTTGGGCCGCCACGATGAACGCACGCAAGGATTGGTGGAGCTTCCAACCGGTCCGAAGGCCTGCCATCCCCAGCGTCACGAATGCCGCGTGGTCTGGCCATCCGGTCGATCGCTTTCTCTTGGCAAAAATGGAGGAACGCGGGCTGCACCCAGCCCCCGAGGCAGGTCGCGAATCATTGCTGCGCCGTGTGACCTTCGCGTTGACCGGGCTGCCGCCGACGGTGAGTGAACTGGAAGACTTCCTGCACGATCCTTCACCCAATGCCTACGAGAAGCGGGTGGACCGACTGTTGGCCTCGGCCCGTTATGGCGAACGTTGGGCCAGGCACTGGATGGACCTGGTTCGCTACTGCGAATCGCACGGAAGCCAGGGCGATCCGGAACTGCCCATGGCCTGGCGCTACCGGGATTATCTCATCCGGGCTTTTAACAGTGACGTTCCCTACGACCAGTTTGTCCGCGAACACCTCGCCGGGGATCTATTAGAAAACCCGCGCCTCAACCGTGCCGAAGGTTTGAACGAATCTCGGATTGGGCCGGCGCACTTGCGCATGGTGGAGTACGGCTACGTTCCGGTGGACGCCTTGGATGACCAAGTGAAGGTCGTCGACAATCAGATCGATGTTTTCTCGAAGACCTTTCTGGGGCTGACCGTTTCCTGCGCCCGATGTCACGACCACAAGTTTGACCCGATCAGCCAGAAGGATTTTTACGCGCTCTACGGCGTGTTCGCCAGCAGTCGCCCCGGCCAAGTGCCTGTGGATGACCCGTCACTGCTGCAAATCAACCGGGACAGTCTTGTGGACCTTAAGAAGGAGATCCGCGTCGGCCTAGGCGAGGCGTGGAGTGCTGCAGCGGATGGGCTAAAAAACGGGTTGCTGGAGCAGGCGTCGCGCACGGCACATCAGGAACATCTGGCGGCTGAAATTCGCCGGTTGTCCGATGAAATCGCCCAAGTCGAATTTCGAGCACGTTCGGAGTGGGCTCTGCAGCGCGGAGCGGCGTTCTCTAATCGACAGCCCGCACCTCTGGCTCAATGGAGATTTGATGGGGATTTGCGCGATGCCGTCGGTGCCATGCACGGTCATGCCGAAGGCGGAGCGGTGGTCCGTGGCGGACGACTCATTCTGGATGGAGTGAACGCATGGGTCGCCACCGAACCCCTCACGACCGACGTTCGCGAAAAATCCCTCGAAGTCTGGGTGGCGCTCGCCGGTCTGGATCAAAAGGGCGGGGGAGCGTTGACCGTCCAGACGCCAGACAGCGAGAACTTCGACTCGATCGTTTTTGGCGAACGGGAAGCGGCCCGTTGGATTGCTGGCAGCGATTTTTTTCGCCGCACCCAAGATGTCGATGGTCCGCCCGAGACCGCCAAGCCGGGCGAACTGGTCCACCTGGTGGCGGTCTATGGATCCGACCATTCCATCGCGCTTTATCGCAACGGAGTACCCTACGGCAAAAGATACCAGCGCGGCACGGTGCAACCGTTCTCCGCGGGCCATGCACGGGTCGTTTTTGGTAAACGTCATCTGGCTACGGGTATCACCGCATTGGCCGGAGAAATTGAAGAAGCCCGACTTTATAACCGTGCCCTCACCACTGATGAAGTGGCGG
>JAPLUH010000275.1 GCA_026397675.1 Verrucomicrobiota bacterium | reverse complement strand
AGGCTTGTGTCAGGGCATTGATCTCGAATTGGTGGAATCCCTCTCCCGCTGGTGCCCCATTCCGGCAACGTACGCGGGCGGGGCCAAATCCATCGATGACCTCAAGACCGTGGAACGCGTCGGCAGCGGACGCATTCACCTGACCATCGGCTCTGCATTGGACATCTTCGGCGGCTCCGGCGTGCGCTACGCCGACTGCGTCGAATTCAACCGATCCACCGCCACCACCTCGACCATTTCGACCTCCCCATGACCCCCAAGCACGTTCGCCTGTTCATCAAGCCCGGTTGCCCTTGGTGCGACGAAGCCATCGAGTGGCTCGATGCACGCAAGATCCAGTACGAGACACTGGACGTGACCCACGATGCCGCTGCCCGCGCTGAGATGCGTGAATTGACCGGTCAGACCAAAGCCCCGTCCATGGAGTGGGATGGCCATGTGTTGGCCGACTTCGGCGCGGATGAACTCCAGACATGGGCGGTCCGGTTGGGCTACACGGTCTGAGGCTCGGAGAGACCTAGGGAGTCTACCCGCCCGGCTACGGATTGGCAGCCCCCGGCGAGCCTCCGAGCCGACTCGACGTTTTCCACGCGGTGGGTTGATCAGAGTAGGCTCCAACACTCTTGAGCGCCAACGTCGCCCCGCCGCCATCGGCGTCCACCGGCCACGGAGCGGTATCGTCGTAGGCAAGGCTGAGCACAAGAGCGCCGTCGGCGGCGTGGATCCGCAGCGTATCGCCGCCATTGCCCAGACCAAAACTGAACTCACCCAACGGTGTGGGACCTGCCGGAAAGGCCCGTTGAAACCGAAGGAAATCCTGGCAAAGGACGACGTAGCCGCCCGGCGGAATCACTCCCCCGCTCAGCACACTCACATTCGAATCGGTGGCATCGCGCACGATCCATCCAGTGAGGTCCACCGGTGCGGTGCCAGGATTGTGCAACTCGAACCAATCGCCAGAATCAGCCGCAGAGGCCGGGTGATACTGGATCTCGCTCAAAATCACCGGAGGCCGCGCCGGGGGCACCGGCGAGTAGGCCTCCAAATGGGCGGTGAGAGTGTTGGTGCCGGATGGCGGATTGAACTCCCAACGAGCCTGCGAAACTTCGTTGCCCCAGCCGCTCCAACCGACGACTCGAAATCCCGGTGCGGGAATCACTGTGGCCACCACGGGCACGTCCCGAAAAAAGGTCCCCACCCAGGGAGATGGTGCCGACACCGTGCGATTCAACCTCACCTGCCCCGCACCGGCCGGCGAAACGACCGCCTGCAGTTGCGCCAACCCCTGCTTCAAGCCGAAGTGATCGAGGCAATCTTGCCGGAGCTTGGAGGGGCGCCGGCGAGCGAAGTCGCTCAATGAATCGAGGTTCTTTTCCCAGGTCGCCGCCGTGAAGGGTTCGTACTCCAGTTGGTAGGGCTTGCCGTAACCGCGCTTCTGCAATTCGGCGAAGCTCCACCGTTGGAGATGCCGCGGGATTTCGGGCCGGATCACCGCGGCCATCGATCGAAGGGTTGCCTCGACGCGCTCTTCCCGGAACGGACCATTCAGAAAATCTGCGCAACGCTGGATGAAGCGGGTTCGCACCCCGGCGTTGGTGAGCAACCGGCGGAGCATCAAGGTGCGGCCGCCTTCATTGGGCCAACCCGTTCCGGAACCGGTGCTGGCGGTCGAGAAGGCGAAGATATTGTCATAGTTCCCGTAATCGCGGGCCATGGCCGGCACGTAGACCTCGGGCTTCCACAAATTGAAGCCGTAGTCCTGATCGTAGACGATCCATCGGAACCGCCCGTTCGGAACCCGGGGGCGCCAGCACTTAATGTTGCCGATGTCGAAATTTTGGAAGTAGACGAGCGAGGCTTGGTAATCGAGGAAGTTGTCCAAATCGAGGTACCGGTCGAGGAGCGTTTGGAGATTAGTTTGGATCGTCAGGTCCTTCGAGGACACGAACGAGCGCATCGCCGTGTAAGTCTGGCTGTCACCGGCAATCACGGTGCCGTAGCCCTCGATCAGGTCGAGCCCACCGCGTGGCACCTCATGGTTCCCGATGATGTGATGCTCATTGAGCTTCTCACGCAGGTTGTGAATTCCCCAGTAGTCGCCATTGAGGTACACCACCGTCGGCCGGTAGGCCTGGGTGTCGAGGCCGGTGTCCGCGATCAGGCTCTCCATCATCGCGTCGCGCATGAGTGTGAACTGGCCGTTCACGAAGTAACTGCCATACGAAGTCACCGGCCCGAATTGGGTGATGGGCGACCGCACCGCCGTCTGGTGGGTGCTCTGGTTGTCGTTGCCGGAATTGCGCAGCACCAAAGCCTCGAACTGGTCCATCGGTCGGTCCGGAAAGAAGCGGTACGCTAGGTTGCCATCCCCGTACTTGGCCCGTGCCGAAAGCGCGTAGGACTTCTGCGGATAACCCCGCGAACCCCATCCGCCATACACCGACATCCCCACCTTTTGACGAACCTTCGACTGGCGGTCGGTATCGAAGAATTCGAAACCCACCTCGATCTCCCGATCCTTCCAGGCGTTGGACCCCGAGTACGGATAACTCTGAAGCACCTGCCCGCTGGTGTTCAGCACACTGGTGCCCATGCCAATGAGATAGCCATTCTTGAAGTCGAAGTTCGAGGCCGCCGCCGCCAGTGAAATGACAGGGAGATCATGGGAAACCCCGAAAAAATAACTTCGCAGCGACTCCGCACTGGAACGCGACTCCAAATAAGCCTTAGCCCGAACCACCTGAGAGCGTTGGATGCGCAGCGGACCTGTCCACGTCGGCGAGACAACCGTGACGGGGTCGCCATTGGTCGTGTAGCGAATCAAGGCGTTGGTCGGGGATCCGCGCAGTTCCAGCACCACCTCGGCACCCGCGGCGTAGAAACCGGAATCTACCGAGAACACGGGCGGCGGCACCGGAGGCCCCAGCGAAACGACGCCATTGGCAGCACCGGGTGTCGCCTGCGACTTGGAATACACCGTCCACTCCCCAGCTTCTGGATTGGGAGGTCGGCCCAGCGACTCATTGGGGCCCAATCGAGGCACCACCACCTGATCTACTGTTCGTCCAATGGGATCGCTCAACGTCACCGTCTCGCCGGCGGCATCGAGGCGAAAATCCGTGTGCAACTCGTTGCTGGGCCCAATGCGGTCGAGACCCGACGCATAGACCACGAGGGATTGCCCGGGCTGGATCCACCGGTCCGGGAATCGCCATCGCCCCGGCTTCAGCGGGTCATCTGAGAGAGCAAATCCCACCAACGCGAGGGCGCGGTCCTGGGGATTAGACACCTCGATCCAATCCCAGAAGGCTCCGGAGGCATCAGGAAACACCGCCGAGTTGTCGCTCATCACCTCGGTGATCTGAAGCAACCCCGCGACGGAACCCTCGGTCAGGATGCGGTAGAAGAGGGGCGTTGTTGCTGCGGGTGACGGAATGAGCACCTGGAAGCGACCCAGTGCCGACTCGTTCACCGTGGCCGTGGAGTCCAGCGACCACACCATCGGGGTTTGCCACCCGGCGGCGACTTGCACCCGATGGGCCTTTGGGTCATCGGAATTGGCCGTAAACTCGAAAACAAACCCTTTGCCAGCGGAACTCTGAATCGACTCGCGCAGGATAGTCGGCGGGAGGGGCTGCGCCAACAACCACACGGGAAACACAGCGGACAGCAAGGCCACCCACCAGAGCTTCCAGTGTGAAGAATCGTTCACAATCGGCTCTCCAGTTTTCGGGCGCGGCGGATCCAGACTGCATTGCGAGATTTCTCGAAGGCCGGGGAATGGTTCTGGTCGGCCAGCACTTCATCGATCTCAGCCTGGGCCTCATCGACCATCCCTCGCGAGGCGAGCAACTCGGCATACTGGACGCGAGCCCTCGGATAGCTGTTGTTTTCGAGCACGCGCTTCCAGTTCAGAAGAGCGGCATCCACTTCGCCAAGGGCCGTCTGGGTCTCGGCTAAGGCCATGAGTGTGTAACCAAAATCGTGTCGCGGATCGGACTTCAGAATCTTCTCCAAGAGGGGCTTGGCCTCGGCGGCTTTGCCTTGTCGCAAGAGGCACTGCCCCAAATGGCTAATGGTGTCGTCATCCTCTGGATCCCGCTCCAAGGCCCGGCGGTAAGACGCTTCGGCCTTAGTCAGTTTGCCTTGCGAAAAATACAGATCGGCCAAATTCGAATGATCGCGGGCTTTATCGAGGTGATGAATGCGGCTCTCCAGTTCCTTAATCCGGCGGCGATCAGATGCACCCGGCAATTCAAAGCCTCTGAGTCCCATTCCGCCGCTGGCTGATGCCTGCGTGCGATACACCATGAAGTAGTAAAACACCGCGCTGAAGACGCTGAAGAAGAGGATACACGCCGCCCAAATCCACTCTTCGCGGCGCAAGGCATCCACCATCATCCAAAGCTGAAAAGCAGCCCCGATCAGCAGGAGAGGGTTCTCCAGGGACAACTGCATCAAATCGTGAATCAAGCCGAGCATTCCCCCTATCCTAAGCCGCAATGATTCAGTTGGGAAGTAAGGGACGGCAGGTTCCCCTTCGCCGTAATCCATTGAGATCGAGTCCAGTTTTACCGTTTCATCCCCCAAATGACATCCGCCACCGTGCGCATTCCGGGGACGACCGCCAATCTAGGCTCGGGCTTCGATACCCTAGGACTGGCCGTCGCGCTTTATAACCGGGCCACGGTCCGCCGCCGGAACGACCGACGTGTCGAGATTACTTCTCCCATCGCCGAGGATGCCCGGGCCGGAGCCCTTGCCATGCTGGAGGAGGCTGCAACGGCGTTCTTCAAAAAGACTCGCGACCAACGCTTTGGGGTGGATCTTCACCTGGCCGGCGACGTGCCGATCGCGCGGGGGCTCGGATCGAGCGTCACCGCCCGACTCGGCTGCGTGGCCGGACTCAACGCTCTGGCAGGCAGCCCGCTGGACCGACAAGGATTGCTAGAAGTCGTGGCCGCTCTGGAAGGCCATCCCGACAATGCAGCTCCGGCGGTCTTTGGCGGATTCACGGCCGCGGGATTTGTCGGTTCTGAGGTCCGATGCATTCGGGTGCCACTCCCGAGTCGGATCCGTTTGGTGACCCTGATTCCGCACTTCGAGGTCAGCACGCCGGAGGCCCGGAAGCGGGTCCCGCAGACCTTTTCCAAGGCCGATACGATTCACATCCTCAACCGTGCCTCTCTGGTCACCGCCGCATTCGCCACGGGCCGACTGGAGAGCCTTCGAGGCTGCTTCGATGACCGCATCCACCAACCCTATCGGGCTGCGCTCATTCCAGGCATGGACGCCATTCTGGCGGCCGGCGTGAAAGCCGGAGCCATCGGTGGCTGGCTCAGCGGCAGCGGCTCCACCCTGATGTGCTTGGCCTTGGACAACCCCGAAGCCATCGCAGCGGCCATGCAGCGAAAAATGCCCAAGGCCGCCGTCCACATTCTCAAGCCCGACAATGCGGGACTGAAGGTGAGCCTCAAAAAAGGCTGAGTTTTTAGCCCGTCTAAGGAGCTGATCTGAAACTCAGATTTGCTCGAAGTAGCGCTGCTTTTCCCAGTCGGTCACCGCGTTGCTAAAAGCCTGATGTTCGAGGTGGGCGTGGTGCACTGAAAAGTCGACAACCCCGTCGCCGAAGGCCTCGCGGGCCAGGCGCGACCCGTTGAAGAGGTCGGCAGCCGCGATCAGACTTGAGGGCAGACGCGGCAAGTTCGGATCGATATAGGCATTGCCGGAATACGGCTCACCGCAGTCGAGCCCCTCGTCGATGCCCGCCAAACCGGCAGCGATCATGGCCGCAAAAGCCAGGTATGGATTGGCATCAGCCCCGGGCATGCGGTTCTCCGGACGGTAGCCATTGCCCTGCCCCACCACGCGGAATCCGGTGGTGCGGTTGTCCTGAGCCCAAGCCATGCGGGTCGGAGCCCAGCTCCCGGCCTGATAGCGTTTGTAGCTGTTAATCGTCGGACCGTAGAACAGGCACAACTCAGGAGAATATTTCAGCAACCCGCCCAAAAATTGCCGGAACAGTGTGGAACCGGTCTTGGCCTTCGGATCCCAGAACAAGTTGCGGCCGGCCTTCCACAGGCTCATGTGGATATGGCAGGAGTTCCCCGCCTCGGTCGGTGCGACCTTGGCCATAAAGCTCACCGACTTGCCGTGCTGTCCAGCGATCTCTTTGACCCCCTGCTTGAAGACGACATGTCGATCGGCCATCTCCATGGCCTCGCCGTAGGTGAAATTAATCTCATGCTGGCCCCGGCTCCACTCGCCCTTGCTACTCTCGATCGGCACACCCGCGGCCGTGAGTCCGTTGCGGATGGCCCGCATCAGCGGTTCATCGCGACCGGGCTGCATCAAGTGGTAGTCGATGCGGTAATCGCTCGAAGGTTTGAGGTTCCGATAACCGGCTTCGAAGGCAGCACCGTAAGTCTGCTCATAAAGATAAAACTCCAACTCGCTGGCGCAGAAGCAGGTGAGGCCGCGTTCCTTGAGCCGGTCCAACTGGCGGCGCAACACCGAGCGCGGGGCTTCAGCCACGGGCGACCCGTTGGCGTGCCGGAAGTCGCAAATCACCAACGCTGAACCCGGAAGCCAGGGCAGAAGCCGGAACGTGGCCGTATCGGGCAGCATCTCAAAATCACCGAAACCCGAATCCCAATTGGCGACGGCAAACCCATCCAACGGATCCATGTCGAGGTTGACCGTGAGCAAGTAGCTACAGCCATGGGTTCCGTGGGACACCACCGACTCCAGAAAATGGCCTGCGTGGAAGCGCTTGCCCACGAGTCGGCCAAAGGGATCGGGAATGGCCACGAGGACCGTATCGACGGCACCCGATTTAACCTGGGCCTTGAGCTGTTGGAGAGTCATTAGGAATAGAGTGGGAGGTGCTGCGGGTTATTCGGCCACGTACACGTTCTTAACCTCTGAGTAGCCTTCCATCGCAGCCATGCCGAGGTCGCGGCCCAGCCCGCTCTGCTTGAAGCCTCCGAACGGAGCCTCCACATGAACGCTGCTGTGACTGTTGATAGAGAGCACGCCACTTTGGACCGCTCGGGTCACCCGAAATGCGCGTGAGAGGTTGTTCGTCCAGACCGAGCCGCTCAGGCCATACGGCGATGCGTTCACATCACGCAGCATTGCCGCCTCGTCATCAAACGGAACCACCGCTGCAACCGGGCCGAAAATCTCCTCGCGCCAGCAGCGGTGTTCGGGAGCGACACCCGTGAGGATCGTGGGCTCCAGATAGAAGCCCGCCGAGGGCAAGCGCCCTCCCCCGCACACCACCGTGCTGCCGCACCGTCGTGCGTCTGCCAGATAGTCTTCGACCACCTGCCGCTGCGCGGAGGAAACCAAAGGGCCCAGTTGGGTGGCCTCATTCAACGGATCGCCCACGATGAGTTTGCGGGTGGCCGCCGCGAACCGTTCCACGAATTGTTCGTACACTGGGCGTTCGACATAAACCCGGCTTCGGGCGCAGCAGTCTTGGCCTGTGTTAGCGAAGACAGACATCGGCGCGGCATCGGCCGCCTTCTCCCAGTCGGCATCAGCGAAGATGATGTTGGGAGACTTGCCACCCAATTCGAGCGAGATCCGAGTCAGGTTGCGCGCGGCCAACTCCATGATCCGGCGCCCCACCTCGGTGGAACCGGTGAACGACACCTTGCGAACCAGCGGGTGAGTCACCAGCGCGTCACCCAGAGTTCCACCAGGACCGGTGATTACCTGCAGAACGCCCGCGGGCAGTCCGGCCGCGTGGGCCAGTTCTCCCAATTTCAGCGCGGTGAGCGGCGAAATGGAGGCTGGTTTCAGCAGCACTGCATTCCCAGCGGCCAGAGCCGGAGCCACCTTCCAGCAGGCGATGGCAAAGGGGAAATTCCACGGCACGATGGCCGAGACGACTCCCAGCGGTTGGCGCAGTGTGAAATCGAGCC
Source organism: Verrucomicrobiota bacterium (assembly GCA_026397675.1). GTDB lineage: Bacteria > Verrucomicrobiota > Verrucomicrobiia > Limisphaerales > UBA9464 > SXXZ01. The sequence continues at coordinate 5,119 of JAPLUH010000275.1, read as the reverse complement.
CTCCGCGGGCGACCGGAATAGTCTGACCGTAGAACCGGCTAATGCCTCCCGCGTAATATTCAAAAACCCGCGCCCCCAGAGCGACTTCATCACGGGCATCGGCCAGTGGCTTGCCGACATGCAAAACCTCTAGCCGAGCCAACTCTTCGGCATTTTCTCGGATCACAGCGGCGATCTTGAAAAGCACCGAGGCTCGCTTGCCTGGAGCCAAATCACGCCAACCACTCTCAAAGGCCTGGTGGGCAGAGATCGCGGCTGCATCGACTTCCTTCACCGTGGCCGAATCGATTTCCGCGAACACTTCGGCCGTGGCAGGATTAATCAGTCGCGTCTTCGGAGTGCCGTCGACCCCGATGTAGCGGCCGTCCAGAAACAGTTGGTGAGGAATCATGGGAGGAAATGGGAAAAGGATTGGGGAAGCAGGTATGGAGCGTCGTTTGTCAGAGGACTTCGAGGTACAGAGCGCGCAAGTCTTCGATGGTGACTGGCACGGCATTGGTCCGGTGGCAGGGGTCTTCCCAGGCCTGGGCCACCAGTGCGTCGAGATGCTCGGGGCGCACCCCGTGCTGCGAGAGCTTCTTATTCAAGCCCAACCCCGCCAAGAAGGACTCCACGAAAGCGATCGTAACTTGGTCTACTTCGACGTCGGAAAGTGTCACCACCTCCAGCCCAGCGGCCTGCCCCACACGTCGGTATATCCCCGGACGGCGCGCACTACAGAGCCGCATGCTGGCCACCAGGCACAGGGCATTGGCCAATCCATGGTGCATTCCGCAAATGGAAGACAGCGGGTGCGCCAATGAGTGGACCACTCCCAGATCCTTCTGAAAAGCCACAGCGCCCATGGCTGCCGCCACGAGCATATGGCCGCGGGCTTCCAGGTCCTTGCCATCGCGATACGCCTTGGGAAGCGCTTCAAAGATCAACCGAACCCCCTCGAGAGCAATGCCATCGCACATCGGGTGGAAAGACGGACAGGTGAAGCTTTCGATGCAGTGCGTCATCGCATCGGCCCCGGTCGCAGCGGTCAGGTGAGGCGGCAAGCCCACCGTCAGCGCGGGATCTAGAATCACCAGTTTAGCCAACATTTCGGGATTGAAGAGCACCGCCTTGCGATGGGTGGCATCGAGGGTGATCACTGAGCTGCGTCCCACCTCGCTACCAGTGCCCGCGGTAGTGGGGATGGCCACCAGCGGCAGCAGGCCACTCCAGTCGGACTCGTCGTAGAACTTCGAAAGATCGAAGCCGGGGCGAAGTGCCAACAGACGCGCGGCCTTACCGGCATCCAAGGGGCTTCCACCGCCAATGGCGATCACGCCGTCGCACTGGTGATCTCTCAGCGCGGCGGCCGCCTGGCGCACATCTTCCTCAACCGGATTGGGATGCACCCCATCAAAGACGAACCACGTCTTACCTTGATCGTCGGCACCGAGTACCGCAGCGAGTTGGGCGAATGCATCGGTCTTCACCAGTCCCCCATCGGTGACCACGAGCGGACGGTGCACACCAAGTTTAACTAGGGCGGCCGGCAATTCAGCCAGCGCGCCAGCGCCGTAGAGAGTTCGAGTCGGGAAAGAAAAGGCAGTCAGGCTCATGTTGTTTAGGTCAAAGGAGATTGTTGCAATCAGGTCATTGGGCCAAGGGTCATCCCTGAACGAAATGGTGCAGAAAATTGCGCAAAATTTGCTGTCCCCAGGGTGTCGGCTGCAAGTTGTCCAACACCTCGTCCAAATTAAAACGGACACGCGGGCGCCACATCTCGCGTCGTGGATTCCAAATTAAGCGAAGCACCTCAGGATCCGTCTCTGGATGGAACTGGACCCCATGGAGCAGTTGCGTGGAGTCTTGAATTCCCTGAATCGGCGCAAAGGTGCCGGCCACCGTATGGGTCACCCCACTGGGAAGATTGGACACCACATCAGAATGGCTCGAGAGCACGTCAAAGGTGTCTGGAATCCCATCAAACAACTTCGATATCCGACCGGCAGCAGTGAGCGTCACCGGAGTATTTCCCAACTCCAGGCCTTGCGGGTGCGGCGCCACCGTCGCTCCCAAAACTCGAGCCATGAGTTGGTGACCATAGCACACCCCAAGGACCGGCACCCCGGCATCTCGGCATCGAAGGATCCACTCGCCCAACTGCACGTTGACCGGGTCGTCATTCCAAGCATCTCGGGGCGAACCACTGAGAATGACCCCATCCCATTCCGCCGGTGAATACAACGGGTTGATATCCGATTCGACACCGACCCTGCACCACTCCACCGGGATGGATCTGGGAGTCCACCGGGTGAACCAACCGCAGACATCGCGACGGGGATCCGGCTCCAAGCCCGGGGGCCAAATCACCGAATCTACCAACAACACCCGTCTTGTACGCATTGCCATTGTCTTCGGACAGGAGACGGCACCCGATCAACCCATTGCCAGAGGATTCTCACGCCAAGCCTGATTGGCATTTACGGGACCACCGGTGCCAATCCGATTGCTGCAGAGGCCCTCAATCTCAGCAGCAAGTGTCCATCAGCAATTCGTCAAGAAACTCATCCAAGCGCATCGACCCGCAAATCTCGCAGTGTCGACAGGTCTGACCAAGGTGTGCCTCGGATAGGACGCGCCCCGTCTCGGCGTTTGGGCCCGAAGAACGGACGGTACCGGAAGAAAACTGCATCCACAAACTTGCGAGAGCCCAACGCCACCCCGTCCGTCAAATGTCGAACCCTCAGCCGCAGAATTTCAGCCTCGCTCAACTTTCCTCCCTGCAAGAGCACTGCACGAATGGTTTCCCGATCCAATTCTCGCTTTGAGCTATGCCCACCAACCCCTGCCTGAACAAACATGGATTCCCGATAACGAGCCGCCGCTTGCCCCCAATTCAGCTTCGAGAAGATTCCCATAATTCCTCTTTGCAAATCCCTTTGCCCCACCAAAGCCGCCGCGTAGCCGCAGAATCGATAATCTTTAGGATCACCCACCAAACCTGCCCTCACTGGATTGAGATCAATGTAAGCGGCGACCGTGCGCAAAGCCCCAGGAGAGTCCTCCACCAGCACACTTTTGAAGCGTTCCGCCCAAAGAGTACCAAAGCGCTCCGTGCGGCGATTGTACCAGCGACTGAAACGCTGTTTGAATTCCTTCATAAACACCGACACATCGCCCATTCGCCCTAGAAGCGTCTGGCGAATGTAGGTCGGCATCTTGCCCTTGCCTGGCCCCTTCATCGCATCCCGCGCCAGACCCACCAAAACCCCCTGCGACCCGTAAAAACCCTCAGCCCTCCGGAACAGTTCCTCATCACTCAACGCCACGGGCACTGGAACCCGCAGCAGCAGATGGAAGTGATTCCCCATCATGCAATAAGTGATCACCTCCAACCCGCAGAACCGTGCCAGCGGCATTAACAAATCCACCAACCGAGCCTTGCCGAGATCATCCAGTAGCATCTGCCCGCCCACAGTCCTGGAAATGCAATGGTACACAGCACCCTCAGAACACTCCCCTTTGATCCGCGCCAGCCTCATATCTCGAAATCTAGACACCGCGACCCCAGTAAGTCAAAAATAATGAACCTGTCACTTTGTTTGGGTTTGACTGGTTGACTGTTGGGAACTGGTGCTCTATCGAATGAACTTTATGAGGGTTTTAAATTCTTGGGTTTCGTGGGCTTTGGGTTCGTTGCTGGCTTTGTCCGCTTTTGGGGCGGATTGGCCTCAGTGGCGGGGCGATTCACGCAGGGACCATTCCCCAGACAAGGGCCTGCTGGCTCAGTGGCCTCAGGATGGGCCAAAACAGGTCTGGTCGTTTACCAATGCAGGCTTGGGTTATGCCGGCTTCGCGATCGCGAAAAACTCTCTGTTCACAATGGGTCTGCGGGATGGACAGGAATTTCTGTTAGCTGTGGATGTTTCCACCGGAAAAGAATTGTGGAGCTCTGCAGCGGGCCAAAAATACCCGAATGGTTGGGGGGATGGGCCTCGGATGACTCCGACGGTGGATGGTGATCGAGTCTTCGCCATCGGTGGACAGGGCCTGCTGATCTGCGTCGAGGCCAAGAGTGGAAAATTAATCTGGTCTAAAAATCTGGTCACCGATTTGGGCGGTCAACTCCAAGATTGGGGTTATACGGAATCCCCACTGGTGGTGGGCGATACTGTGATCTGCACCCCGGGCGGAGCTCAGGGAACTCTCGCCGGATTGGACAAATCTTCCGGTGCAGTCCGGTGGCGCACTTCGGGGCTCACGGACAACGCTCAGTATTCATCGCCGATCCTGATCCAACACGAGGGCCAACCTCAGGTCGTTCAGTTGGTGATGAATCGATTTTTCGGGGTGTCCCCGAAAGACGGCTCAGTTCTATGGAAAAAAGACTTTCCAGGACGGGTGGCTGTCATTCCAACCCCCATCTATGAGGACGGGATCGTTTATGTGACTTCTGGATATGGCGTGGGATGTGAGGCGATTCGTTTGGGCACGAACAACTCAATCGAACCGCTCTACTCCAACAAGGTGATGAAGAACCACCATGGCGGGGTTGTTTGCGTCGACGGATACCTTTACGGCCACTCCGACGGGGCCGGTTGGGTCTGCCAAGAACTCAAAACCGGCAAAGAAATCTGGTCCCATAAGGGGTATGGGAAGGGTTCCGTCACCTACGCCGATGGAAAACTCATCTGCCTCGATGAGCGCAATGGGGACGTCGCTCTGGTGGAGGCCAGTATTCAGGGGTGGAAGGAGTTGAGCCGCTTCAAACTGGCTCCTCTGAGCTCCAAACGGAGTTCTCAGGGGGGGATTTGGCCTCACCCGGTCGTCGTCAACGGACGACTCTACCTGCGCGATCAGGAGTTGCTCCACTGCTTCAACGTAAAGTCCCCGTGACGGTCTCTGGATTGTAGATCAATGACGGGTAGGCCTCTATCTCTTTATTGGCCGACTCTTCTTCCCCTGCTCCTTTTGGCTTGCTCCGCCGATTCCCCACCCACTAGTGTAGTGTATCATATTAGTCTTTAACAATTGGTTGGCTCCGTGCCAAAGCTTCCCGGGCTCGGCGGATTTTCTCCAGGATCACTGTTCCGTCAGCCCGCCACTGGTATCGCTGCGGCTTAAGATTCCGTTCGGCGAG
>JAPLUH010000127.1 GCA_026397675.1 Verrucomicrobiota bacterium | reverse complement strand
TGGCAAGAACAAGGAGACCACGCCTCGCGCGACCTCTTGCTTGGTGAAAAACATCGCAACGATAATCGCCAACGAGACCCATGCCGACCCGCGGAGTATCTGAGCCAAGGATTGCCGCCGGGACGCTAGAACCGCGCGGTGATAGAACCCTTGCAACTCGAGCAATGGGGGGGTCAACGGCACCACCACCAGCAGCAACCACTGGTACTTATGAAAACCACCGATGACCGCATCAGGATCCAGCTGAGGCAGCGAGCGGATGAAATGAGCCATCCAGAAGACCCCACCAAACATCGTCGCATCGATAAGTGCGTGGACCTTGTTGAGGAGTTGGCGCTGACGAAGCAACATGCGGGGGCGTTACGGATAACCTTCAAAACCAACTTTGTTAAGTGAATGTTGAGTCACGCCAACTCGGCACGCAGGCCGAGGGACAGACAATTCCATCCGGTGCAACGCTTTACTCCTTGGCAGGCCTGATCCAGTTCCTAGCGTCCGGGCTGCGATGATTGCAACCCCAGCGATTCTTTGGTCCCGCTTCCAACGTCATTATCTCGATTGTCCCGCCATCGGGCTGGGTCTGGACATTAGCCGAGTTCCCTTTCCGGATGATTTTCACTCCAAGATGGAGCGACCCATTCAGAAGGCCTTGAGCGCCATGGCGGAACTGGAGCGGGGAGCCATCGCCAACCCCGACGAACAGCGGATGGTGGGTCATTATTGGCTGCGAAACCCGGCGCTGGCTCCGACACCGGCCCTCTCCCAGGCCATCGAATCCACCCTAGAGGCGATCCAAACCTTCACCGCACAGGTTCATCGCGGGGAACTCAGCGGGACCTCAGGTCCGTTCCAGAACGTGCTGGTCATCGGGATTGGAGGATCGGCACTCGGGCCGCAATTCGTCGCCAAAGCCCTGGGGCATTCGCGTTCCGACAAGCTGACGCCCTATTTCTTCGACAACACCGATCCCGATGGCATGGACCAGGTCCTCGCCACCCTAGCAGGCAAGCTGGGGCAAACCCTGGCTCTGGTCATCTCCAAGTCTGGTGGCACCCCGGAAACCCGCAATGGAATGGTCGAGGCACGTGCCGCTTACGAGCGGGCAGGTCTGCGCTTCGCGGCGCATGCAGTGGCCATCACGGGAGAAGGCAGCGCCCTCCACAAGACAGCCATCGCCGATGGTTGGATCCAAACCTTCCCGATGTGGGACTGGGTGGGTGGACGCACCAGCGAATTGAGCGCGGTAGGGCTGTTGCCTGCCGCGTTGCAGGGCTTGGATATCCAGGGACTTCTCGCTGGAGCCAAGGCCTGCGACGAAGCCACCCGCAATCCGGTCGTTCGTGACAATCCGGCCGCGCAACTCGCGTTGATGTGGTATTTTCTTGGAGAAGGCCGCGGCACCAAAGACATGGTGGTGCTGCCCTACAAAGACCGCTTCGAACTCTTCTCCAAGTACCTCCAGCAACTCGTCATGGAATCGTTGGGCAAGGAACTGGACCTGGATGGAAAGGTCGTCCACCAAGGACTGGCTGTGTACGGAAACAAAGGGTCAACCGACCAGCATGCCTATGTGCAGCAATTACGGGATGGCGTGGCCAACTTCTTCGCCGTGTTTATCGAAGTTCTGAAGGACCGAGACGGGGCCAGCCTCGAGGTGGAGTCAGGAGCCACCAGCGGCGACTTCCTGAGTGGGTTCTTCCTGGGCACGCGCTCTGCCCTGTATGAGTCGGGCCGCGCAAGCCTGACCCTCACCGTACCGGATGCCTCGGCGTTCACGGTGGGAATGCTCATCGCCCTGTTCGAGCGGGCCGTGGGACTCTACGCATCGCTGATCCACATCAACGCCTACCACCAACCCGGCGTCGAGGCGGGCAAGAAGGCCGCCGCCAGCGTGCTGGGGCTTCAGCGTCAAGCCGTGGCTCACCTAGCCGCCCACCCGGAGAGGGCCTATTCGGCCGATGCACTGGCCACCGCACTGGGACAGCCCGACGCCGCCGAGATGGTCTTCAAAATCTGCACCCACTTGGCCGCCAACCATCGGGGGGTCAAGAACGCCTCCGACACGGGCCTGAAAGCAACTTTCCAGGCGCTGTAAACACCCAACCCAATGCGGTCCCCGGGCTCATAATCACGATCGCGATCTGCACTTGTCCAGAGCTCGACCCGATTCCAGCCTACCCACGAAAATTTCAATGAAACCTCTGATGCTCATTGGGGCGATGCTTTTCGCCCTCACCTTCCCAGCCATGTCTGACACCACCGCATCTTCCAAAAACCACGGTCATCTCCGCCACGTTGTTGCCTTCAAGTTCAAGGACACCGCCAGCCCCGCGGAGGTGAAGAAGGTCGAGACAGCCTTCCGCGCTCTGAAATCGAAGATCCCCCAAATCGGCACCCTCGAAGCGGGCACCAACAACAGCCCTGAGAATCTCAACAAGGGCTGCACTCACGGTTGGATCCTGACCTTCACTTCCGAGAAGGACCGCGACGCCTACCTCGTTCATCCGGACCATCAGGAATTCGGCAAACTGGTGCGCCCTCTAGTCGCCGATGTGTTCGTGATAGATTTCTGGGCGAAGTGAGTTTGCTCCGGGGTAGATCCACATATCAGCCCCTCTGCCGCCATGCGTTGTTTTGTTACCGGTGCCTCCGGTTTTGTCGGAGCCAACTTGGTCCATGCACTGAATGCCCGCGGGCATTCGGTCCGAGCGCTGCTGCGCCCGGGGGCGGATATCCGAGGGCTCGTTGGCAGCGATTACGAAACGGTTCCCGGGGACCTCACCAACGATATACCCACCCTCGCCCGGGCGATGTCCGGGTGTGACTGGTGCTTCCACGTGGCCGCGAGCTATTCGCTGTGGTTGCCCGATTATGCACCCATGTTCCGAGCTAATGTGGACGGCACCCGGAACATCCTGAGCGCGGCCCATCAGGCCGGATGCTCCCGCATCGTTTACACCAGCACCGTCGGCTGCATCGGGCTGCCAAAGCCCAGCCCCGACGGTACCATCGTCCCGACCGATGAATCCACGCCGGTCAGCGAGTCTCAGATGTCCAATCCCTACAAGCTCTCCAAATGGCGAGCCGAGGTGGTGGCCCGAGAACTCGCTGCGGCCGGCCTGCCGGTGGTCATCGTCAACCCCAGCGCCCCGATCGGACCGCGGGATGTAAAACCCACTCC
>JAPLUH010000521.1 GCA_026397675.1 Verrucomicrobiota bacterium | reverse complement strand
GAGCAGTTGCTCGCCCGGTTGGTGGACCTCCAGTATTCGCGCAACGACTTTGATCTTACCCGGGGCAAGTTCCGGGTCCGGGGTGATGTGGTGGAACTGCATCCGGCTTACACAGAAGACGCCCTGCGCATTGAGTTCTTCGGTGAAGAATTGGAGCGGTTCACACGCTTCGATCCGTTGACGGGCGACACGTTGGAATCACTGGACGCCATCAACATCTTCCCGAGTAAGCAGTTCGCCACACCGCAGGAGAAAATCAATGCGTCCATCCTCTCCATTCGGGAGGAACTGGGTTTGCGCATCGCTGAGTTCGAAAAGGAGGGCAAATTGCTCGAGGCCCAGCGCATTAAAATGCGGTGCGAGTTTGATTTGGAGCAACTGCAAGAACTCGGGTTCTGCTCGGGCATTGAGAATTACTCCCGACATATTACCGGGCGGCCCAAGGGATCTCGACCGGGCACGCTGATGGATTTCTTTCCAGAGGACTTTATCCTCTTGATCGACGAATCCCACGCCACCTTGCCTCAGGTGGGAGGCATGCATGCCGGAGATTTGGCCCGCAAAACTGTTCTGGTGAACCATGGGTTTCGATTGCCCAGCGCGCTGGACAATCGGCCTCTTAATTTCGAGGAGTTCCGATCCCTCATTGGGCAGGCGGTGCACATTAGCGCCACCCCGGGTCCGCTGGAAATGGGGTGGGCAGGGCCAACGAATGTGGCTGAGCAAATTGTCCGGCCCACCGGACTGGTGGATCCCATGGTGGAGATCAAGCCGCTGAAGGGGCAGATCGATGACTTGTTGCACGAAGCACGGATTACGATCGAGCGCGGCGAACGGGTATTGGTGACCACCCTGACCAAGCGGACTGCCGAGGAATTAACCGATTACCTCCGCGATCTCGGCGTGAACGTGCGCTATCTGCACAGTGAGATCGACGCCATCGAGCGGGTCGAAATCTTGCGGGCGCTGCGCAAAGGAGAATGTGACGTGCTCATTGGCATCAATCTTCTGCGGGAAGGGTTGGATCTACCGGAAGTCTCTCTGGTGGCCATTCTCGACGCCGACAAGGAAGGCTACTTGCGCAGCACCACCAGCTTGATCCAGACCGCCGGCCGAGCGGCTCGGCACCTTAATGGGCGAGTGATTCTCTATGCCGACATTCGCACCCAGAGCATTCAGAAGTTCCTGGCTGTGGCCGATTACCGCCGGGCAAAGCAAATGGCGCACAACAAGGCCAATAATATCACCCCGCGCAGCGTGACGCGCAGCATTGAGGAGGGACTGAGTAGCGTGGGGTCCGGGCGCAATGCTGCTTCGGCCATTCTCAACGACAGCGTCGAAAATATCGACCTGACGGAAACCATCCGGGAGTTGGAAGGGGAGATGATCGAGGCTTCCAACAATTTGGAGTTCGAGAAGGCGGCCCTCTTGCGGGATCAGATCCGCGAACTGAGGAGCCGCCTGAGTGGAGCGGAGACCAAGAACCCCGGGGCAGGGAACCGCGCCCGCTCTGACGATGCCAAGGCTCGCCGGAAGAGTCGCGGGCGCTCTCGTTGAACCGAGCGCTTCGCGAACTCATTAAACAGGTTAGTTTTTGGCCAAGGCCATCTGGGTCAGTCGGCGGGCGATGAACTCGCGGACCTTAGGAATCTTGCACTCTTTGAGCAGTTCGGTGGCCCGGTCGGCGTCGGTCGAAACAGGGCCCTCGGTGGCATACCAGTAGAGCAGGGGCAGGTTGAAGTCGCTGGCATCTTCGGCATGGCTCAGCAGTCCCTTGAGAATGCTCCACCGCTGGGCAGCGGGAACACGCTGGGCGGCGCTGGCCACGGCCCGTCGTACTACGGGCGAGGGGTCATCGGTGGCCAAGGCGACCAGCGCTTCGACGGCGCTGCCGGCCAATTGCTCGAAGGTCGGCTCGTTGAAGAGCATGCCGGAGTGCTCGAAGAAGGTCTGAACGGCCCAGGCACGAATTTGAGGCTCAGGATCACGGATCCAGCGGGCGGCGTCTTCGGGCAGAATGCGCCCAGTCAGATGCAACGCCCAAAGCGCCCGGAGGCGGGAGGTGGCGTCACCGGAGCCATCCACGGCATCGAGCAGCGCCTCCAATGCAGGCATCTTCTCGGCTGCCTTTCGGGTGCGCGCATAGTCGCGGATGCCGGCGGGAATTTCGTCCACCGATTCCTGGGCGCCCGCGGCGGCTACCCGCTCTTGCAACACGCGTCGGGCATGGCGGCTGAGCCATTCATTCTTCGACCCCACCAGCGAGACCAATTGGTTGGGAGTGAGCGCGGCCAGATTCGTGCGGGTCACCGGTTGGTTTTGATAGACGATCTTGTAGATGCGACCGCTGGAGTGATCGTGGCCGTCGTCCCGACCGTGGTGGCATTGGTTGGCGTCGTACCAGTCGATCACGAAAACGCTGCCGTCGGGGTCGAGTCGTTGGTTGAGGGTCTGGGACCAGCGGTCATTGAAGTTCAGGAGGTCTTGACCGTGCTTGCCGACATAGCCGGAGCCACGGGCGACAGGCAGGTCGACGTTCATGCGCTGGCCATGGATATTTCCGATGATCAGGTTGTTGCGATACGAGGCCGGCCAGCTTGTGCCCAAGTAGCACAGCATGCCGGCGTGGGCATGGCCGCCACCCATGGCATCGCTGCGCCCATTGGCGGCGTGAGGCCCGGCCGCACCGGCCCAGTGCACGTGGTCGGCATGCGTGCCGATGTCTTCGTACACATAGGGGAAGATGCTCTTGCGACTGCGTTGATCCCGGTGCTTGGCGTTGCGCTGCGTCTCGTCGCGGTTGTAGGTGTAATGCTCACCGCCCTGCCGGAGGACCCGGGCTCCCTGGATCATGTGGAAGAGGTGCGGAATGACGCACATTTCGGACCAGAGGTTGCCGTGCTCATCGAAGTCGATGCCCCAAGGATTGCTGCCGCCCTCGGTGAAAATCTCGAATCGGTGGGTCACCGGATGGTACCGCCATACGCCGGCATCGACCCATTGACGATCGTTTTCAATCGCCCCCGGCTTGCCAACATGGGAAGGACAAAACACCCCGTGGCAACCATAGAGCCACCCGTCGGGACCCCAGTTGAAGGTGTTGAGCGTCTCGTGGGTGTCGGCGGTGTAGTTCCAGCCATCCAACAAAATCTGCGGATCGCCGGCCGGTTTGGGCGCATCGCCGTCGGCAATGGGAATAAACATCAGGTACGGAGCCGCACCGATCCAAAGACCGCCAAAGCCAAACTCCATTCCGGAGATCAGGTTTACGTTCTCTAGGAATACCGTGCGTTTGTCGGCCTTGTGGTCGCCGTCGGTGTCCTCAAACACGAGGATGCGATCTTTGCCTGAGAAGAAGTCTTTGCGGAGCTGCTCCGGAGTTCCGTTGGCTGGCGGATGGCCAACGCGTTTGGGATAGCTCAAGCCTTCGGCCACCCAGAGGCGACCACGGTGATCTTCGCAAAAGGCGATCGGGTTGCGAATATCGGGCTCGGAGGCGAAGACATGCATCGCGAAACCGGAGGGCAGGGTGGCCTTGGCCGCAGCGTCGGCTGCCGAGAGCCCCGCGAAGAGCACCTGATCGGCGGGCGGCGCGGCATTCTTGGGGGTGTCCTTCAGAGTGAGCTCGCTGGGCAGCACCGGGCGCTCGGTGTGAAAGCGGAAGTTATCGAAGTTCAGATGACCCCAATGACCCGAGCGGTCGTCCACCAGACGGATGAGGATTTGCTTACCGATCAAACCCTTCAGTTCCCAAGAAGCTGGCCCACGGGTGAGTCACCTTGAAGGGCACGGAGGTGAGCGTTCCCTTGGGGTCGTCGCCCGTGCGCTCGAAGCCGCCGATCCAAAACTCGCCCTCGTGGTTCGACTTCATGTCGGCGCGGCGCTGGGAGACCACATCTCCACGGATTAGGGCCTGATCGAACGCCTTGCCTGTGGCCTGCCAATCGCGCAGATCGCCCGCCTCAAATCCCAGGTTCAGAGGCCGCCCATCCGTCGCCCTAGGGATGACCGAGTCGGCCAACGCCGAAGACAGAGGACCGCTCACGAAAACAGCCGCCAACAGCGGTGCCAAACGCGCCGCACGGAAGAACTTCATGCACGGAGTTTGGGAGGCGCCTTTCACAAGGCCAGCCCAATTGCTTTGTCCGAGCAGTTTGCGTCCCGCAGGTGCCGTGGATCCCGGTGTGCGGTTAGGAGCACGAGGGGGGCAGGGGAGTCTCCACCTGCCGGCCGGGTAGGGTGAGCCGGGGGGGCGAAGGACTCCGAAGCTAATAAGCTGCAAAGTCTGAGATGAGGGTCACTTCGGGTACGCGGGAAGAGTCTGTGGATTAAATCCGATTACTCAGCGTGCATTGCAATTTATCAGGCTGCAAATTTCCGGTGAAGCATTGAAACGGCGTGTAAAACAACAGGGCTCTTCAAAATTTATACTTTGATGTTGTTTTGCGTTTATTTTAAAAATCCGATTTACGTTTAATAACTAAACATTAACAATCCAACCGCTCTATCAAGATTCGAATTCAGTAGCTGTAGCTTGAGGTGTCTTACCAAAATACAAGGGCAAAGATCCGTGGTGCACACCATCCACTGCCAGGTCCACTGTGTATTCCCCGAACTGGTCTAATTTCAGCCCATTGATTTGCATCACCAGATTGAAGGTGGCGCTTTGGGCTTTCTCAGTGAATCGCACCCCGACCTGGGCATCCACATTCGGCATGATCATCTTTCCATCTTGATCGGCCAGAGTGACCCGTAGCTTGTGGTTACCTTCCTCGATCCGATGGAACCGCATCCGGGCAACGACCGCGCAGTGGGTCACGGTGTACGGAGCCTCGGCGGTCGCGACTGAATCGAAGGCTCCCAAAATGCAGATCTTGCCGCCGTAGTCCACGGCTGAGTCACAGAGGGTGAAGATTTCAAGTTTCAACGGACGCAGTATGGAATGAATGCGAATCCCGGTAAAGCTTCCGCCTAGCCAAAGGTGGAGGCGAGTGAGATTTCACCAAAAAGCGAAACCTCTGTCGGGTTGGATGGTTCACCCGGAGTCAATACCGACAGTCAAACCCGGACGATCGGGAGCGATGGATCTAATTTAACTATTAGTCTTTTTTATTCGTGGACTATTGGTTTTTTGGCGGTGGTGAGTGTCTTTTAATAGAGCCTTGGATCGAAATCGTTTGTCGCGCGGTCGAACTGTGGATTTGCAGGGAGTCCGTGTCGCAGTAATAGAAGGATCCGTGATCCGGCTCCGCCCCAAGTGGATGACGGTTTTCATCCCGGTAGCATCTCCGCAGCCACTGCTTTTAGGTTTAAGAACTGGCTCTGAGATTTTGCGTTCCTTGGCTGTCCCTGTTCAGGGGAGATGATCAGCAGTTTCCAGCATATTCTCTGCGTCACTCCTGTTCTGGTGGCCGGGATTCACGAGCCTTGGACGGTGGCGCTGGCGACAAAGAATTTAAGACTTCCGTCGCAGGGCTTCCGGTCGCCCCGTCTTGATGGGAACAACCGAGCTGCGAGCGAGGCTTCAACTGGACCGCAATGGAGGGTTGGGTTTGGCGACGAGATGGCTCAGCATCCCGTCATGTTCCTGCGTGCGGTGCTTTTTGGGTTTTTAATGGCCAGTCT
>JAPLUH010000531.1 GCA_026397675.1 Verrucomicrobiota bacterium | reverse complement strand
CAGGACCTCTTCGTCGGCTTCGAATTGGAGGATGCGCGGCCCGGGCGCCCCATAGACTTCGATCTCCGCCAATTGGGGCGCATAGGCGGCCCCGGATCGGTTGACGATCCGCACGAAGCGCCCGCCAAAAGTTCCTTGGGTGTCTGAAGTGGCCCGGATGGTGTCACTGCCGCCACTGGGAGGAAACGACCCGTCCATGCGAAAATTGGCTGCCCAATTCAAAGTCCCGGTCTCGCCGCCCCGATCGGCATAGACCTCCACGGAATAGCCGCTCAGTCGTTCCGGGCAGCAGCCGTCAGCCCTGCCGAACAGGTCGATATGGTCCAATTGGTAGGCTTGCCCCAAGTCCACCTGGAAGTAGTAGCCCTGGACCCCCGTGTCGGCCTGAGGGTGCGTGAAGGTGGTGCGGTCCCCATCGGTCAGGTTGGCCGGCGGGAATCCCGGCCAAGTCGGCCCCGTGCCACTGATTGGCTTCAGCAATGCCAGATTCGTCCCCGTCTGTGCTTGTGCTGAAGACGCTCCAACCCACAGCGCAAAGATCCAAAACCAGCGGGGCAACATATACTCCAAAGCTTAGCAGTTCCCGTTCCCACAGGAGCCGGGGTTGGTCTCACCTATTTACACAAAATGTGTCACTCCAAACTATTATTACACCCACTCAATCGGTAGACAGCACTGGATCACCCCAGTGTTTTGGAGTACGGGCGGATGAAACTTCAGCGTCTCAGTCCTGCTTCGGAGCAGTCTGGGAGGGCTGGGGTTTCTTGGCTGGCGGGCTCTGCTTAGGCGCCGCCGCTTTTGTGGCCGGAGCCTTCTTGGCGGGTGGCTTGGGAGCCGCCTTGGATACGGGCGCCTTCTTGGTCGGAGCCGGAGGGGGTTCAGTCATCAGGCGCACTGAAATCTCCGGAGATGGAGCGCGACGCCCATCCGCAGAAACCGCTTCTACTCGGAATCCGTAATCGCCGGGGGGAAACGGGGCCATGGCAAACTGAAAAACTCCGTTCGTGGCCGAACGTGTTTCGGTCAGCAGTTGTTCTGGATTTGGAATTTGGCGAAGGAAGAGAAAAACCCGGGTTTGCGGATGGCTGACACCCTGAATCGCGGTGAATTGCCGCACTAGTCGGTTGCGTTCGGCGGTCAAGGTGTCGAGATCTTGGAACAACGACTCCAGATCTCCAGACGGAGAAGGGGCTGGTTCCAATTTCAAGGCCGTAAGCTCGGCCTCGACGGTGCCCAATTGTTCCGACAAATCTTCGGCCCGGGAGGCCAGAGCCTTGGTCTCGGCGAGCTCGGATTCTAGCCGGGCATGCGACTCGGAAACGATCGCCAACTCGGTCTCCAAGTCTTTGACGCGTTGAGCCAGAGCAGGATCGGCGGTGGGCGTTGCAGAAGCAGTTGCCGCCTCTTTAGCTTCTACCAATTCTGCCCGAAAGGCCGCGAACTCCGACTTCATGGATTCCAGCGCCTGAGCATCTGCGGCGGATTTTCGAACGGCTGTATCGGCGCGATTCTTGGCGGTCCGACACTCCCGCTCCCAAGCGTTGGTCTGAGCTTCCTTCAGCATCAGCGCCGCTTCAAAATCCAAGCGCTGTGTCTGGATGGTCTCTAGTTGGAGGCGGGCGGTGTTGGCTTCCGTCTGACTAGCGGCGCACCGAGCCTCAGCCTCTGTCAGGGCCGTCTGGATTTCGGTGAAACGGTTGCGTTCCTCATCTTGGCGAGCGAGCAGTTGAGAGACCGACTGACATTCGGCTTCGGCGCTGGAGAGTTGTGTTCGGACTCCCTCTAGTGTGGTGTCCCGCAGCTCTACGGCCTCCAGCAACGCGACATTGACGGTCAGTTGAGCCGCTAATTCGCGACGGGACTGGTCGAGCAGCGGTCGTAGCGTTTCACATTCCGAAACAGCCAGTTGTTGAGCCAGCCGCAGGGATTGAAGAGCGGATTCTTGATCCAAAGCCAGCGATGTAGCCGTGGCCAGTTGCAGCTTCAAGTCCAGAGCCTCGGATTCTGTGGATTGGCGCAGGGAATGTTCTCCAGACACCTGTCCCAACAGCGCTTGGATCTCGCCCCGTAGATTTGCGGAGATCGCCGCCTCTTCCGTTTGACCCTGTTTCAGTAGGGCTAGTTCGGCGGCAGCCCGTTCGGCAGTTGCGAGGTTCTCAGCCAAACGTTGAGCTCCGAGAGCTTCAGCGGCCGTCTTCGCTTTGACTGTGGCGTCTAATTCAATCGTGCGGTTCTTGAGGGTCTCGACTGAGCGATTCAGCTCGTGACGTAAATCGGTGATCTGCCGTTCGCGGGTGAGCAAGGCTTCCTGCGTCTCGAATATCGAGTGGCGCAGAAAGAATAGGTCTAGCAGCCACTTGATGAGCAATCCGCTCAGAAACGCGGCAGCCAACGGCAGCCAAGGGGAGGCAAGTAGTGCAAACATAGAACCAAAGGGGCGATCGGTGGGTGATGCTACCGATGCCGCACGCTCAGGGGAATCCCCAATCCCAGTGAAAAAGGGGTGCCCAGGAATTAGCCTTCGACGGCGGTGACGCCGCGTTGGCGGAGCATGGCTTCCATGACCTGGTCCATGGCGTGTTCTGCCAAGGGGCGGCTCACTTCGTCGAGTCGGGCGTTGGCGGCCTTGAGTTGGGTGGGGTCGCCCGTCTTGGTCTTGGGGTTTTCCTCCGACAAGATGGCTTCGACCACTTCCAGTGCCTCGTGGAGTTGCTTTCGGTAGTCGTCGTCGAGGTCTTTGTCGTACTCCGCCATGGTCTTGCGGGTCGCCGTTAAGGTCTCGCCGCTGCGGATCTTGGCCTCGATCCACTGACGGGCGCGCAAGTCGTCGAAGGCGTTTTCGACGGATTCCTCGACCATCTTCTGCACATCGGCGTCGTCGACGTCCACGGCGGAGCGCATCTGGACGATCTTTTGGTGACCAGTTTTTACGTCGCGGGCCAGCACGTGAAGGATGCCGTTGGCGTCGATCTCGAACTGCACACCCACGCGCGGCACTCCCTTTGGGGCCGCCTCGAACTCGAGGTCGAACTCTCCGAGGCTCCAATTGTCACGGGCGCGTTCGCGCTCCCCCTGCAGGACGTGGATCTTCATGCTGCGCTGGTTGTCCACAGCGGTGGTGAAGAGTTCGCCTGCCTTCACTGGAATGGTGGTATTTCGGTGGATGATGACATTCATCAATCCGCCGAAGGTTTCGATGCCCAGTGATAGCGGGGTGACATCGAGCAGGAGCAAGTGGCTGAGTCCGCCGCGCAGGATTTCTGCCTGGATGGCCGCACCGAGGGCTACCGCCTCATCGGGGTTTTGCGAGGTGTTGAGCTGAGGGCCCTTGGCTTTGTGGTGCTCGTCGCCTAAGCGCAGGTCTCCGCGGGTTTCTTCGAACTCCGAGCAACCAAACCAGTGCGCCACGCATTGCCGGACTAGCGGCATCCGGGTTTGTCCACCGACCAAGATGACCTGGTTTAGATCTTTGGACTCCAGCTTCGCATCGCTGAGTGCGCGGAGGCAGTGCGAGCGGGTTTTCTCGATAATGCCGCGGGTGAGGGTTTCAAACTCTGCCCGGGTGATGCGGAGCAAGAAGCTAAAGTCGGGCGTGAGGAAGGGGAGTTGCACTTCCGTCTCCATGTCGGAGCTGAGGCGAATCTTGGCCGCTTCGGCGGCTTCTCGGATGCGCGAGACCAGCGGTTGCTGGGCCGGGGTGGCTTGCTGGAGATCGGGGCCGCCCGCCTTGGCGATCTCGGAGATAAAGAAGTCGGTCAGCGCGCGGTCGAGATCATCGCCGCCCAATCGGGTGTTTCCATGGGTGGCCAGGACTTGAAAGACGCCGTTGTTGAGCTCGAGAATGGAAAGGTCGAAGGTGCCGCCACCCAAGTCGTACACCGCGATCTTGGAGTGCTCCTTGAGCTTGTTGAGACCGTAGGCGAGCGCCGCCGCCGTCGGCTCGTTGATGATGCGCTCGACCTGGAATCCGGCCAGTTCTCCGGCGCGTAGGGTGGCGTTCCGTTGGGCATCATTGAAATAGGCCGGAACGGTAATGACCGCACGATCTACGGGTTGTCCCAACGCCAATTCCGCATCCCGTTTGAGCTTCTTCAGCACCTCGGCAGCCACCTCTTCCGGGCTCCAAACCTTGCCTCCGATGTCGAAGCCGGCCGGGCCGTTCTCGGTGCGCTGGACGGGGTAGGTGACTCGGAGGTCTTCGGGGGTGAGCATCGAGCCGCGCCGACCCATGAACCGCTTGGTGGAGTACAGGGTGCGCTCGGGGTGCAAAACGCGCACCCGATTGGCGGCCTGTCCTACCAGAGGGTCTCCGCCGTTGGCAGAAACATGGACCACTGAAGGAGTGAGACGTTGCCCCTCCGCATCCGCGATAACGTAGGGGATGCCACTCTCCACGATGGCGACCAGAGAGTTGGTGGTTCCGAGGTCGATGCCGACGATGTTGCTCATTGAACTGGAGTGATTATGTCTGATTTGCCGGGGAAGCCAAGTCAGGTGCGGTCATTCGTTGAGAAAATTCCTGGGAAGCCCTCCGAAAAACGGCAGTGCCTGCCGTCGTTGCTGCAGCCGTCAAGAAGCGGATTGAGCCGCTTTTTCGGCAAGGTACTTCTCGTAAGTGTTCGGGGCTCCCTTGACCAGGTAGGCGACCCCTTCCGGAGAGTGCCGGATGCGGTCGGTGCTCTGGGTTTTCGACAAGTAGTCGTGAACGGCCCGCGAACAGCCATCCCAGATGAAGTAGTCGTCGATGAGTATCATGCCGCCCTTCACGACCTGAGGATAGAAGGCCTCTAGGCACACCCAGGTCGATTCGTACCAGTCTCCGTCCAAGCGCAATAGAGCGATTCCCGGATCGATGCGCACCCCGGGCACTGTTTCGTTGAACCAGCCCTTGTAGATCTTGAATCGCGATTCACCGGCCTTGGCCATGGCCTCTTCGGCGTAGGTTTGCTCGGCCTTGCAGTTGTCGAAGTAGTAAGTGTCGGTTTTGGCGGCCTGCCACTGTTTGGCGGCAGTGCCGTCGATGTCCTTGGCCTCAGGCAGACCTTCGAAGCTGTCAAAGAGATGGTAGGATCGGTTCTGCCCGCTCAAGACCGAGGCAATGCCAGCAACCATGCCACCGCGCCAGACACCGCATTCGACGATGTCCCCAGGGATGTCTCGCACCCGGCGAGCCAGGTCGATGTTGTCGGCATACATCGGTGGCGAGATCATGGTCCACGGGTGGAATGCCCGATAGATCGTCCGACCGGAGGCCTTAGGTCCGGGGCGCGGAGGGAAGAGTTTCGAGAGCATGGTCGGAGAAAACGGTCTTCGAAGGATCGGACCAAAACGGTCGGCCTTCAAATCCCCTTTTACGAGCGGTCTGTTTTCGGTCGGCCAAGGGTGAGACCAATGGAGTGGGCACCGAGTGCCTCGGAAGCGCTGAATCTCACTCGGCCCAAGGGCCGCTTGCCTTCGAGAAGGGTGTCTCCCAACCTGTCCGTGGTGACGCGACCCTTGGCCATTGTCTTCTACGAGAAGCTCCTTCCCGGAACTCAGGTGGTAAACCGTTTGACTGACCTCGGGTACCGCGTCACAGCGACCCAGACCGCGGTGGACGTGCCACGCCTCGTGCGCGAACAGAGACCGATGGTCGTCATCGCGGATTTGGCTCTCCGCCATGGCGATTTCTGCGGGATCATCGGCCAATTGCGGGCCAGTCCGGACCTGGCGCATGTGCCGGTCTTGGGCTACTGCGATTCCAAGAACCGTAAACTGGTGGTGGCCGCTCTGGAGGCCGGTGCCAAGCTCGTCGCCGCGGAGCAGGGGATTCCCGATCAATTGGCGCAATTGCTAGATCAGGTGCTGGCTGTAGAGTAACTGATTCGCATCCTCGGATCGGCCCTGTGGCCACTGAAACCCCATGAATTCCATCGCCCTTTCTCAAGGCATTCACGTTCAGCACTTGCTCTACCGCATCGACCGGATCCGCTGGGCCGGGCTTCCTGCGGGCCAGTCCGATCAGGTGCGCCTTCGTCTGGAGGCCTTGGCCGCCCGTTTTCCCGGACCTGCTCATCCGCGGTTGATGACCCTGGCCAACGTGGGCGGAAAGGCCGATATCGGTTTCATTTTGTTCCACGCAACGCTCGATGGGCTTTCGGCGCTCCACCGCGAGTTGGAGGCCTGTTTTCCGCCAGGAACTCTGGTTCCCGTCTTTTCTTACCTGAGTGTGACCGAGTTGCCTGAGTATGTTCCGACCGAGGACGATCTCCGTCGCCATCTCGAGGCGGGTGAACCTCGCCATGCCCCCGATTCGCCGGAGTTCGAGCAGGCCCTCGAGGCGGCCAAGAAGCGCAATGAAAATCAGAAGTTTTATCGGCTCAATCCGGAACTGCAGGACGACTGGCCGATCGTGTGTTTCTACCCCATGAGCAAAAAGCGCTCTGGGGGTGACAACTGGTACATGCTCGAGTTCGCGGCCCGCAAGGCACTTATGGGCACCCACGCGCGCACCGGCCGCAAATATGCGGGCAAGATTAGCCAGCTCATCACGGGATCCACGGGTCTCGATGATTGGGAATGGGGCGTCACGCTGTTGGCCCATCGATTGGATGATGTGAAGGGCATTGTCTACGAAATGCGATTCGACGAGGTCACGGCCCGCTACGGCGACTTCGGCCCCTTCTACGTTAACCTCCGACTGCAACCGGCCGCACTGTGGCAGCATCTTCACCTGTGAACTCATCCCCCTCGGGAGCACCGCTTCGGTTGGTCTCCAACGGCACTACATGGATTCCAGCGGCGGGGTCGGCGAATGCTCCAGTCGAGTCGTTGTACGTGCATGTGCCTTTCTGTGCGCAGAAGTGCGAGTACTGCGCTTTCTATTCGGGCCCCGCCTCGGGCGACCTGATCCAGCGCTACGTTCAGGCGCTCCTTCTGGAGTTGGAACTCATCGCCCAAGATTGCCGACCCAATACGGTGTTTTTCGGCGGTGGAACTCCGTCGTTGTTGAGCCTCAAGCAATGGGAGTCGGTCTTGACGACCCTCCACCGGTTGGGCCTCGGCAATGCTCCGGAGTTCAGTGTGGAGTGCAATCCGGCGACCGTTTCGGCGGATAAAGCGTCCCTTTTGCGCCAGTTCGGGGTGAATCGCATTTCCATGGGCGTTCAATCGCTCGATGAGGCGTTGTTGGACCGGTTGGGGCGTGTCCACAGCCGCGACATGGTGTTCCGCAGTTATGACATTTTGAGAAAGGCCGGCTTCGAGAACATCAACCTCGATCTGATGTTCGCGATCCCGGGCCAGACGATGGACATCTGGAACCGCACCTTGGACGAAGCCTTGGCTCTGGGCACTGAGCATCTCAGCTGCTACGAGGTGATTTACGAAGAGGACACCCCCCTTTACGAGCAGCTCAAAGCCGGGGAATGCGATGTGGATGACGACTTGGCGGCCGACCTGTATGAGGTGCTGTACGATCGCGTTGGCGCTGCGGGTTTTGGGGCCTACGAAGTTGCCAATTTTGCCCGACGCCGGCGGGTGGCCGAATTGGTGGATCGTCCTGAGGCGGAGCCCGGCATCCCGGCGTTTGCTTGCCGACACAATGTTGGCTATTGGCGCGGACGAGATAGCTACGGTTTGGGCCCCAGTGCGAGCGAGTGGGTGCGTGGGTTGCGCTCGCGCAACTGGTCCAACACGGTGCTGTATTGCGAGCAGTTGGAAAAAGGCCGCCGAGCCAAGGAATTCGCCGAAGCGCTCCCGCTTCTTGGGCGAGCCGGAGAGATGGCTGCTTTCGGTTTGCGGATGAATGCCGGTTGGCCGTGGGAAGAATTCCAAGGTCGGACGGGATTCGACCTTAGAACCGAATGGCCCACGGAGATGGCTCAACTGGTGTCCAGGGGTTGGGCTGAGATCACTCCGACCCATTTCCGGTTGACCCGGGTCGGGCTGCGCTTCGCAGATTCTGTGGCCCAGTTGTTCTTGCGGCCGGAGCCAGCTCCTCGGCAGTGACCATCCCTTCGGAATATGAGACGGGAGCTGTCTGGTCGCAGACCGACACCGAGGTGGTGCTACGAGCCGCCGGCTGACTTCGGTCTTGAGTAAACTTTGGTTTTCTATGGCCTGAATTTCATTTCAGAGCACGGCTAAAAAATAGTTTGGAGTGGCTCTTTTTGTGTAAATAGGTGGGACCGACCCCGGCGGGGTTCGGCGGGATTTTAGCAGCAGCGGTTGGGGCCGTTGAGGCGGGCTTCGGCGGCTTGGACGTAGGCGATGGGGGCGTTGTGACGGCGGGCGGCTTCAGTCACTTCGGGTAGGGGAATGAGGACGGCTTGGGAGGGCACTTGCTGCGAGACATTCGCCTCGAGTTGACGGGCTGTGCGGTCTACGGCGTCTTGTCCCGACCAGTTGCGCAGTAGGGCTAGGCCGAGTGCAAAGATCCCGGCCCAACCGGTGCGGTTGCTTCCCTCAGCCAACGCGGATTCTGGGAGCCACACGGGCGCTTCTTCGCTCGAGTCAGGGGCTCGCCGGCCGCGCAGTAGGCGAATCCACTCCACCACGGCCCCAGTCACGATCAGGGCAGCCAAGCCCAAGAAAACAGCCGTTACTCCTACGTCCAAGGCGTTGTTGAGGCGGCGGCTGCGATTTGCACGCAGGGCCTTCTGGGCTGCGGCATCCTCGGGGGCGGAGTCTGCAGCCCGTTGAAGGGCGGGGTATTTTTGGTCCAGGTCCCGGACCGTGGCCAAGAAGCCGATACGCGGTGATGGATGGAAGATTTTCTGAAATCCGGCGGTCCCGGTGACCGCCAAAAGCCAGATCAGCGGCAGGAGTGCCACCCACGAAATTGCGGGGGATTTGCCGCGGGCCAGCGCCTGCTTGAGGAGCAACGTGGTGGCCAAGACTAGGGCGATGGCGGCGAGCAATTGATTGGCGATGCCAAAGAGCGGCCAGAGCGAATTGATGCCGCCCAAGGGGTCTCGGACTCCTTGGATTAGAAACCACCCCCAACCGGCCACGATCAATGCACTGGCCAAGGCTCCGGCGGCGGTTGATCGCACGTCTCCCAGGGGTTTCCAAAGGTGACCGAGGGCGTCCTGCAAAAGGTACCGGCCGACGCGGGTTCCGGCATCCAGGGTCGTCAGGATGAACAGCGCCTCGAACATGATGGCGAAGTGGTACCAGACATCGAGCCACCGCCCGTGGGTCAACTGCGAGAACAGGTTGGCCATGCCGACGGCGAGTGTAGCAGCGCCCCCGGTCCGTCCGTAGAGCGAACTCTCGCCGACCTGTCGTGCCAGCGAGTCCATCACTCCGGGATCCAGAGTGAAGCCCGTTGCCCGGACCTTGGCTACGGTGTCTGCGGCGATGGCGGCCGCGTCGGCGCCCGTGCCAGCAATATTGATCGCCAGGTAGACACCGGGCTCGAGGGTGCAGGCCGCGATCAAAGCCATGATGGCTACCAGTGATTCTAGCAGCATAGCGCCGTACCCGATGGGGCGGGCGTAGCTCTCACGGGTGATGATTTTCGGTGTGATGCCACTGGCGATCAGCGTGTGGAAACCACTGATGGCTCCGCAGGCAATGGTGATGAAGCAAAATGGAAACAGTTTGCCCGGAACGACGGGCCCCGAGCCGTCGATAAAGGCGGTGAGGGCGGGCATCTTGAGGATGGGCAGCACCAACAGCACGCCCGCGGCCAGGGCGAGAATGGTGCCGAGCTTCATGAAGGTGCTGAGGTAGTCTCGCGGCGCGAGCAGTAACCAGACCGGCAGCACGCTTGCGGCGAACCCATAGAGAACGATGGCCCAGGCCAAGGGTTCGGCCGAGAAGGTGAAGAGTTTGGCGAGCGCAGGGTTGCTGTGGATCCATTGACCTCCCCAGACCGCTGCGATCAGCAAGAGGACGCCGAGCACCGAACCTTCCAGAGTTTTTCCAGGCCGGACATATCGCAGGTACAGGCCCATGAGGAGCGCGATGGGGATGGTTGCCCCGACGGTAAAAACGCCCCATGGACTTTCGGCGAGCACCTTCACGACAACCAATCCGAGCACCGCCAGAAGAATGATCATGATCGACAAGATCGCCACCAGGGACAGTGCACCTAGGAAGGGATTCAATTCGTCCTTCACCATTTGACCTAGGGAACGGCCGTTGCGGCGCATGGATGCGGCGAGGATAAGAAAGTCTTGGGCCGCACCGCCAAGGATGACTCCGATAAGAATCCACAGCGTTCCAGGAAGGTAGCCGAACTGGGCAGCCAGCACGGGGCCAACCAGAGGCCCGGGTCCGGAGATCGCGGCAAAATGATGCCCGAAGACGATCCAGCGGTGGGTCTTTACAAACTCTCGTCCATCTTCGTGGCGTTCACAGGGCGTGGCTCGTCGATCATCGAGCATCAGGACTTTGGCGGCGATCCAGCGTGAGTAAAATCGGTATCCGATGGCGTAGGTGCATAAGGCTGCCACCAGGATGTAGGCCGAGCTGACTGGTTCTTGACGATGAGTCGCCAGAATGAAGTAGGCGAAGGCTCCCAGCGCCGCCACCAGGGTCCAAGCCAATCCGCGCCCAAGGGAATGCATGAGGTCAAGGATGCCAAAACCGCCCAGAATACTCCTACGAAAACCTGCGGGGAAACTTCATCTCGAAAGCCGGACGGATCTGGGTAGTCTCACCTCAATGATTCCCCGAATAAAATTGGTCTCAGGGTGCCTGTTGTGGGCTTGGATGCTGATCGTTTCCGCCCAGGCCCAGTTGCGGGTGGGGCTCTTCGACATCGATGCCACTCCGCCCGTCGGATCGCGCTTGGCATACGATCCGGTCACCAATGTCTGGGATTTGGGCCTGCGGGCCCGAGGCGTTGTGGTTTTTGGGAAAGATCGTCCCGTGGTTCTCTGTGCCGTCGATTGGATCGGGATCGGCAACGAAGGCCACGATGCGTTTCGGCAGCAATTGGCGACGGCGGCAGGGACGACCGTGGACCGTGTGGCAGTCCATGCTCTGCATCAGCATGATGCGCCTGAATGTGATTTCGGTGCGGAGAAAATTCTTCACGACGCGGGAGTCAGCCCCTGGAATTACGAGGGAACCTTCGCCCGAGAGTTCTTGGGCCGACTCAGCAATGCGGTGTCACGTGCTGCCGCCCAGGCTCAGCCGTTCAACCAGGTGGGCACGGGGCAGGCTGAGGTGCATGAGGTGGCTTCTAATCGGCGCATCTTCGGTCCCGACGGCAAGGTGCGGACCGTGCGCTACACGGCCACCGTCGACCCCGCTATACGGGCAGAACCCGAGGGTGTTATCGACCCCATGGTGTCTCTCGTGAGCTTCTGGAATAACGAACGTCCGGTGGCGGTCTTGAGCTACTATGCGACGCATCCCCAGAGTTACTATCGCACAGGCATCGCCAATCCGGATTTTCCGGGAGTCGCTCGATTTCTGCGCCAGATCGCCGTGCCTGAGGTGCTGCACGTTCACTTCAACGGGGCCGGTGGCAACATCGGGGCTGGGAAGTACAATGACGGATCGCCAGCCAACCGCCGGATCCTCGGAGAACGCTTGGCTGATGGTATGCGTCGGGCCTGGGAATCGACCCGGCGCGAACCGGTGACCACCAACGATCTGCGTTGGCGATTCGAACCGGTGGCGTTGCCTGTGTCCCGGCATTTGGACGAAGACCGACTGGTGGCTCAATTGAAGGGGCGTGAGGCCAGCTTCTTGACGGCCAATGGGGCAGGGCGCCTGGCTTGGTTGCGGCGGGCCAAATCGGGTCACCGTATCGACATCGGATGCCTGGCGCTCGGGCGGGCCCGGATCCTGCATATGCCCGGTGAACTGTTTGTGGAGTACCAATTGGCGGCCAAGGCGGAACGTAAGGATTTATTTGTCGCCATGGCCGCCTACGGAGACTACGGCCCCTACTACATCGGCACCTCGGTAGCCTACACCGAAGGAGGGTACGAGACAGAGCCCAGGTCTTCGAATGTGGCACCCGAAGTGGAGTCGGTTTTGATGGGGGCTGTCCGGAAGTTGTTGCGGGATTGAAATCAGTAAAAGTGTCGGGTTTCTGAAGGGCAAACCGAGGTAACCAAAAATAACTCTCCACAACGCGGGGTTTGACAGGTCGACCAAGTCGGCTTAGGGCTCCGGGGCAATCGTTGGTTTAAAACTGTCAAATTCGTACAAACTATGCCTATCGCTGTCGGATCCGCCGCGCCTGATTTCACCCTCAAGTCCAAGACCTCGACCGGTCTGGTTGACGTAAAGCTCAGCGCCAACTTTGGCTCCAAGAACACCGTCTTGTTGTTCGTTCCTCTGGCTTTCACCGGAGTCTGCACCCAGGAGTTGTGCGACATCACGGCCGGTCTCTCGCAGTACACCGGTCTCAATGCAGATGTCATCGGCATCAGTGTCGACAGCCCCTTTGCGCAAGAGGCTTGGGCCAATCAGAGCAAGATCGGCATCAAGCTGGTCAGCGATCTGAACAAGGAGACGACCAAGGCCTACGGGGTTCTCTTCCCGATGTTGGCCGGTGTGGGTGACACCTCGGCTCGCGCCGCGTTTGTGATTGGTAAAGACGGCTCGGTCCATTACGCCGAGCAAACTGCTACGCCGAAGGACCTGCCTAACTTCGAAGCCGTGAAGGCTGTGTTGGCCCAGCTTCAGTAAGGTATCAGTCACTCGCTCGGTCAGTTGCCGAGTGTTTTCAAAGGGCGTAATGGGCATCCATTCCGCCCTTTCCATGAGAGCGTCCGTATAGGTCAGTTCTCAATGACCCTCAAATCTAATGGTTTGGCCGCAAGTTTCCC
>JAPLUH010000533.1 GCA_026397675.1 Verrucomicrobiota bacterium | reverse complement strand
CCTGCTCCAGGACCTTCAGCGCGAGCACGGCATCGCGTATTTGTTCGTCGCGCACGATCTCGCGGTGGTGAAACACATCAGCCGCCGCATCCTCGTGATGTATCTGGGGCGCATCGTCGAATCCGGAGAGGCCAAGGAAGTCTGTCGCGCGCCGAAACATCCCTACACCCAGGCGTTGCTCTCGGCCGTTCCCGTCGTCGATCCCGATTCCAAGCGTCAGCGCATTCTTCTGGCCGGCGATGTCCCCTCACCGATTCATCCGCCCGGCGGTTGCCCATTTCATCCGCGTTGTCCGGTCGCCGAAGCGCGCTGCAAAACTGAAGTCCCACCGCTGCGTGAACTCGGATCCGGACACTGGGCTGCATGTCATTTGGCGACGTGATGATCCTGAATGGGGTGAATGAGGTGACGGTCCAAAAGCCTCTGTTTCGGGGGCTGCTCAATTAACGAGGCCAGCGAGACGCGATTGCCCACCGAACAAGCCAGCGACGAAAACCTCTCCGCGAAGAGCAAGACCATGGGAAGAGCCTAAATCTTCCATTCCAACCCTCAGCCGACCGAAAACGGTCCAGAAACGTTGGCTGACCCCGGTTATCGCATTCCCCCACTCCTCGTAAACAGAGATGGGTTCACGGCCCGAGCACCTATCTCAATCGCGCACTGACTCGGACAAATCGAGCCGTTGCAGAGCCATCCACCGCGGTTCCCAACCGGGCCACGACCCGAGTCGACCCATCCGACTGCGCAGCCCGCGACACCTCGCTGACCTCGCCACCGGCATCGATCCAAGTGTGCAGATCGGTTGAAAGCTCGAGTCGATAAGCCAAGTCCGTCGCCGCAGTCCGAATGCGGTACGCCAGAATCATCCCTTGGGTTTCGACACCTGAAATCACCTCTAAAGGCCGGGGTCCGCTGCTCTCGGGCTGAAGCACAAATGCATAAACCGTGAAATTGTCTATGCCGTCGCCGTCCGCATCTGCCCCCGGTAAGATACGTTCTGGGGTAAAGCCGCGCCTGAACGTGGCGGCCGCCCATGCCTCGTAGCCGGCAACAGGGAGCCCATTCGTCAGGCCCGGCGTTGGCCCTTCGATCCAGCGCCATGGACCAGTTCCATCAGGAAATCGTCCCCAACTAATACCGAGCTGGCTCGGCCCCAGGTCGACCCAATCCACAAATGCCCGCAGCGTCCCGTCGCGATCGGCTTGAACCAAGAAGACGTCGTCCCCCGACCGATCCAGCGCGAAGGGCACGCGCACCGCCGCGTTGGCTGGATTGTTAAACTGCTTCTCTCCGAGCATGAACCGCGCCCTAGGGCCCAGCACTGTCGCCGGAAAAAGATACTTCCGGTAGTCGGCCGAAGAATCGCTCAGGTACCAACCAGTGATATCAACGACGTCCTCGCTGGTGTTGATTAACTCGATGAAATCTTCTCCCCCGATCGCAGGAGCCGCCAAAACTTCGTTCAAGACCACTCGACGGTCCTGACCCCCTCCGGCTGAGCCGGGAGAACCGTGAAACTCCGCGCTGGCCCGCCACCTCTTGGGATCTCCCAACCACGCACTCCTCGCACCCTCTGAAGACGGTGCACTCACAGGGTCGAGCAGTTCGAGGCTGCTGCCGCCTCCATCCGCCCGGTTGGGCCATCCTCCGTCGGTACCGTAGACACAAGTAAAGGCAGTGGCCCCGTCGGCCGCGAGCACCTCAATCCGTTCGCCCGCATTCGACAACGTCCCGATCCACGGGCCTAGCACCCGGACACCGGCACGGTAATAGGGCGAGGTCGTCGCCCCATACCGGGCATTGAAGGCAACCAGGTCTTTTGCCAGTACCAACCGCTCTCCTGCACCCAATAGCGTGGCTTTAGGGAAGCGATAAAACACAGCGTTCGTCACCACCACGTCGGAAAGATCGACCGTCGCCCCAGATGTGTTCAGAAACTCCAGGAACTCCGTGTCTGCGACCTCACGCGGATGGTATTGAATTTCGGACAGTATGAGGTTCGTTGAGGAGGCTTGGGCCATCCCTTCCGGAACAAAGTAGGACTCCACAATCGCCGACCAATCCGTCCCCGTGTAGACGCGCGCTCTGAGCAACGTCGGACGATCAATCGCCACTGGCTGAGTTAGAACCCCGGCCGCGATGCCGCCTCCAGAAACGCGCGGATCGGATCCATCGATGGTGAAATAAACCTTCCCGACGGGGCTTGTGAACCCGACCCGTTGACCTGCGGGAACCGGACCCGGGCTCGCTGAGAGAATCGGTGGATCCGCAGGCCACCATCCACTCCGCTTGCGGACTTGTTGGATGAGGCGGGCCGTGCGAGCCGGAAAATACGTTTCCCGAAGATAGCGCCACTCGTTGGCCCATTCCTGATCACGATCCCAAGGCAACGCGGCAACGCTGCTCGAAGGCTGCCAGCGAGCCGTTTCAGCCACGATTGGCAACCGAAGCTCCTCCATCCAGCTATTGTAGGCCGCGCTGGCCCGGGCAGGAGTCAGTACCCCGTCACCAAAACAATGCCGGTAGAGTCGATCGCGAAAAAGCACTCGAAAGTCCGACTGCCGCATCAGCGCGGTAAAGATGCCGTCAGGAACGTCTTGATCGGTGCAATCGGCAGCCACGTCTTGCAACGTAATGTCCGAATCCTGCTGAAAGAATTTCCAGCCACCGCGATCGGCCAAGCGGGGTCCGGCAGCAGCCCAGTTATGCTGAGCCGACCAATCCCAGTCATTCCCGGCATAAAAACTGAGCACCATGGAGTCACAAAGATTTGTGATATCGATCCACCGTTTCGCCTGAGGATAACTATTGAGGCTAGATTTGAGACTGCTCCAGGCCACACGCCAGTGATCGCCGCGACCGTGGTCGCTACCGGTCGTCGCACCGCCGGAAAAATGAAAATCCTCACGCGGCCCGGGATAGTAACTGGCCATGAAATCCTCATCCGGATGTTCATGGATGTGATAAATGCCATGGTAGGATCCGTTGAGGAAAAGGTGTACCTGGCGCCCATGCTTTCCGGGCTGGCCCATGGCCAACTGCATCTCATCAATCCAAGGATTTCGCGCCAGCTGCGCATCTCCACTGCGGGTCACCGAAGGGCTCCCGTAGGGCACCGGTGGATTTTCCTTCGTACCCAGCCAGTAGAACGTGTCATGAGAATGACTTCTCAAACGCAGTTCGTTGAACTCCGTCGCCGCCCCGGCCGAAAACCTCGATCCCCGAGCAAACACGGGATAGCGCAACTTGGCCGGTCCGTACTTGGTCCGAAATCGTGCCGACATACTCAGTTTTGGAGAACCCAGACTCGTTGTTCCGGTTGCCGCCACGCCGCAATCAATCTGGAAGCCTGGCTCGCGATTCTCCGGATCCAGCAACTCGACCGACGCCAGCCGCTCAGTCGTGGAGGGCCCAGTGCCCATAACTACCGAAACCGCGGGCAAGGCCAAAAAGGCATCGTCGAGCAATGGCCCGTAAGTCGCATGCTTCGTAATACTCGGTAGCAACCGTGTTTGACCCACGATCCCATCGGTGGCCGGACCAGTAATCCCGTTAACGAAGAGGTATGTTCGCGTTCCCACCGGTGAATACGCCGCTGCAGAATGCACCGCAATTGCACGAACGACTCGGGTTCCCCGCACGATCCCGGAGGTATTTGGGGTCACGGTAATTGGCCCCTCGTAGAGACTGCCCGTAGAAGCCGTCGGGGCTGTACCGTCGAGCGTGTACCGGATGACCGACCCTGGCAGGGCCGCCGTCAGCTCCACTGTAAACGTCTCGGTGAAAAACCCATGATCGCGACTGAAGCCAACCGGGTTTTCACCGCCACCGGTCCTCGCACCATTGGCTGCCCCCGGCGTCGGAACCTTGAGATAGCCGAGGCCACCGTCGGCTCCCTGACCATAGGAGACACCGGGGAACTGCCGTGGGAATTTTAGTTCACTCGCTAGAACCGAAAACCCCGGCCTAAACAATCCCACCCACTCCCCCTCTGAGGAAATGGAGAACGTTGTGTGCAGTAGTTTTGAACCGGCCGGTGAGGTCCCAAGGCCATCGGCCAGAATTACGAGAAACTCCCCCGGTGCCAGTGTCGTCGGAGGAAACTTCCATTGGCCCGGGTCCTTTTGGTCATTCGACAACGCCCAACCCGAGAGATCTACGTACTGCGGAAGTTCGTTGTGGATCTCGATCCATTCTCGCAGAACTGAAGTCTCATCGGGCACCCCGCCTATCTCGTTCGCCTGGATCTCCGTGATCCGGACCCTCGGCGGCATCACGGATAGCTCAAAGGCCTGCTCAATCCAGCGTCCCGTATTGTCTGTCGCCCGCAGTCGAAACCTCTCAGACAGTTGTCCTGCAGGCAGGGGTTTCATTAACCGCACATCACCAGCGACCACCTCGAAGAAGGCGTTGTCCACGTCTCCGACGCCCTTGGCTAAGACCACCGAGTGGGTATCGTATGAATTAACATCCTCGACCACAACCCGTGCCACCCGCTCACCGATCCGTGCCGACGCAGACACGGAGGTCGCATCTAACCGAAGCCCGCTCGGTGCATGCGGTTCGGTGAGCTTGATCCTGATGGCTTTCTCCAAGAACCGCTTCGCATCCGCCGAATCGGTGGCGCGTACCCGGATGGAAAAGAGTGATCCGGGCGGAAGTTTTGAAAAATCGAAAAGCCCAGGGAGAACCGCTCCACCGGAAATCACGAACTTGGCATTGTCTGCATCTCCCTCGCCGGCCACCCACATGAGGTCGTGCGTTGCGTTGGGTTTACCGTCGACAACACGCAACCGTCCGATCCGCTCGGGCTGCGGGAGTGAGAACTCCGCGGGCTCTAGCAAGATGTCCTGTGGCGCTGGCGGCACGGTGATCCGTTCGAGGGTCAGCGCTTGCCAGATCGGGTTCCGGTCGCCCCCGTCGACTGTTCCAAATAAATTCCCCATCTCAACAACGAGGACCCCTGAAGTAGCGGTGATTTCGCAGGTGTAGAGCGTCGCTCGATTGGGGAAATAAGCCTGACCTGGGGCGACTCCTAAGGATGTCATCTCGTCAACGGCGTCGCTTCCACCGACCCGAATATCCCAGCGACGGTCCTCTGGGCTATTCCCTGAAATAAGAATTTGCAGCTTATACTGCTCACCCGCCACGACCGTGAGGCTCGCTCGCAATCGCTCACCCGATCCCGCTACGGCCCACCGAATGTCGCTGAAAATCTCTGCAAGTTGGACGTCATCCACGCTGCCACCAAACTCCGGCTTCGTTTGCCAGGAGGTGACTTGCTGAGGACCCACCAACGTAGCACCCACGATCTTTTGGGTGTCTGGGAGAAAAGTGATTCCTCGAACTTTCCTGGGACCGTCGTCCGCACTAAAATTAATCGCGTAAAGAATCTCCCCCTCCAGATCCAGATCCTTAGCGCCCCGAATTTGCGTCACCGCCCCCATCTTAACTGTCGTCGCCGCGTGCAGCGTCAGCACCCCGCTCGCGAACCACAAAAAACCAGCTAGCCCTAAGAATTGGAACATGTTTGGTGGAAATTCGCTTTAAACGGGGAAGCTGGGATGATCAGTGCTTTTTGAGGGAAACTGCGAGCAAATTGCTTGTAACGCTCCGCCCGCAATCCTGGCTCCCAAGAACCCCGCAACGCCAAAGCGAGTTGAGTTTGGCGCGCAAACTGCTGCAATAACCCGGGGATTTAAGCGATTTTTAGCAATAACGGCATGCTAAAAACTGTATATTAAATACTATAGCGAAAATATTCTATGGTACTGAACACCAACATTCAAGCTCTAAAAACTTCTAGTTTCTTATCAGTTAATACAGCAAATCTCGCTAAATCACTCTCAAGATTATCATCAGGGTCAAAGATTGTTACACCTTCAGATGATGCCGCAGGTTTAGCTGTTAGCACCCGTTTGGCTAGCCAAATAGCTCGAAACGAAGTCGCTTACAGCAATGTTACTAATGCTGTTTCTTTTACACAGACCCAAGAAGGACTGTTAGCAACGATAGACAAAGCGCTCAGGCGAATGGCGGACTTGAGCATATTTTCTCAAGACTCTACGAAGAGCCTATCAGATCTTGGATTGTATAGTAAAGAATTTGGTGAGCTTCAGGAATTTATTTCAAAATCCATCGAGCAAAAGTTTAATGGAATTAATTTATTCTCAAGCGAATCTCTCAGTCTCGCTGTCAATGAAGATGGTTCAATATATAAACTAGGCGCAGTTAATTTAACTGATATTAAATATCAGAACGTGCTAAATAAGCCTGAAGTATTCAATTCACCATCAACCATGGTTGTCGCAACAGATTCTAACGCCAAAACCATTACTCTGACTGTTAGCAAAGAAAGCTATGAAAATGCGATAAAGAGCGACTCGTTAACCCTTAGCAATCTAGGTTTGACTAATGGTGTTTTAGGACCCATTTCAGGAGGTGGTGGCCTGAGTTCCAGTGACTCTGTAAGGCTGCAATTAATGAACGGTACATACACAATTAAAAGCACAACCCCCGTTAGCACCTCAAGCACTATTTATTCAGTCACTCTAGATGCAAGTGGTTCACCGAGCTCAATATACGGATCTAATGTAAGTCTTGTTTCAGGTACAAATGCTGAATTTAAAACTGGTTTTGATATAACCACTCCTGAAAGAGCGCAATCAGCTTTGACTAGAGTTAAATTTGCGATTGACTCAATTGCTCAAACACGAGCTTCCCTAGGTGCTGTTCAGAGCCGTTTGACGATGACTAACGAACAGCTTAGGACAACGAATGAGAATCTGTCCGCAGCAACATCTAGAATAACAGATACCGATGTCGCTGATGAGTCTACATCCTACGCTAAATTGCAAATATTAATTCAATCGGGCACCTCAATGTTAGCACAAGCTAATAAAATGCCTCAGTACGCATTGCAGTTGCTTCAGTAATGGGCGTTTTTTTAAAAGGCCTCTTTGGCCGCCAGCAACGCCGCTACCGCGTTTAAACCACGGATGGCAACTTTGGGACCCTCCATTCGGTCTCCAACGGCTCGCTGAAGTTCCTGCCGCGGCGTCTCCCAACCGAGTCTAATCAAGGCAAGGGCGGATTGGATTCAAACGGTACTTCGGAGCGCCCACGGCACCAGCAGCATCACCCACCGCGTTCGAGCGGAGTATGCAACGAGGCACCCCGAAGCCGACGGCCACCGCTACTGCAGGCCGGCCCCCATATTGATGCCGCCCGGACCCAATGTGTTGTCGGTGGGGAACCAGAATCGCTTCTTTTTCTCGGCTGCGATGCTCTGCGCCTGATTCATCCGCTCCACATGCCCGTCGGACATGACGTAATGCCCCCGTTTGTTGTGCCGAATGGTCAGGGTGTGACTACCAAAAGTGGGCCCGGCTTGACCCGAGTAGTCGTCTTTGGCCATCACGGCCTCCATCAGAAACATGGTCTCGGCCGGAGTCTTGAACGTGCTCGTTTCCTCCTCGTGGCACAGGCCGCAGTTCATCGCATAACTGTAGTCGCGCGTCCCCTTGCGACCGGCGGGTCCTC
Source organism: Verrucomicrobiota bacterium (assembly GCA_026397675.1). Lineage (GTDB taxonomy): Bacteria > Verrucomicrobiota > Verrucomicrobiia > Limisphaerales > UBA9464 > SXXZ01. The sequence continues at coordinate 4,392 of JAPLUH010000533.1, read as the reverse complement.
TCAGGGCGGGCACGGTGATTTTCTTGTTTGAAGCCAGATCCCGTTGGTCGGTGGGGCACAAGTACACCTGCTTGGCACCGACGTACGGAAAGAGCTTTCCGGTGGTGAGATCACCCGCCTTGACGCAAAGCCAATTACGGAAGGAAGGCATGTGGCCTCGATTATCCGGCGTGTACAACTGGGCTGCCAACCCCATCTGACGGCCATTCGAGAAGCACACCACACCTCGAGCTGATTCTTGGCTTCGAGCCATGGCTGGCAGGAGGAGGCCCGCGAGAACGGCGATGATCGCGATCACGACCAGCAACTCGATCAAGGTGAAGGCACCGTCGCGCTCCCGGGAGGAATTGGACTCAGGGCTGGTTATCACAGACGTGGGGTATCCTTGTTTGCTATCCATCCGAGGCTAATTCCACAAGCACGATCGAACGGCGTAGCCTCGAAAACTCACAAACTACCAACACCACCGCCAACCGTTCCTCTCGAACCCTCCGCGATCAAAGGCCCAGCTGGGCCCTCAAGATTCCCAGGACGGCCGAAAGAAGAATGACCGCACCACTGGGCCACTTACCCCAGCGCATCAAACCGAAGGCCACCACTAGGATGATCAAGGCAGGCCCATCCACTCGGCCATCGGCAGTGCCCAGAGCCGACACTCCTAAACCCCAGGCCAGGTGCATGATCATGCCCACCACCCCGGCCGAAACGACGCCCATCCACCGTTCCCAGTGCTTCAAGCCCTGCAAGCGCTCCACCCACGGAGCCCCGAGAAAAATCCAAAGGAAGCTCGGGAAAAAAGTAGTCCATGACGTGAGACCTGCGCCGAGGATTCCGGACATCCAGGGAGACAAAGAGCCCGGCTGGTGCCAGGCACCCAAAAACCCGATGAATTGCAGGACGATGATCAACGGACCCGGTGTGCTTTCTGCGAGGGCCATTCCCGCCATCATTTCAGAGCTCGAAACCCAATGAAACTGCTCGACCGCTTGCTGCGCCACGTAAGGCAAAACGGCGTAGGCTCCGCCGAAGGTGATCACGGAGGCTCCACTAAAAAATACCCCCTCCCTCACCAGCACATGCTCGGCTCCCAACCAGGCCGCCACCAAGCCCACCGGCAGCCACCACAAGACCATGCAAACCAGGAAAACTCGAACCGAGCGCTTCCAGTCCGGCCGTGGTGTCGACGACGGGGCACTGGGGCGCTCCCCTCCGTCGGACGGCGGAGAAACCGACACAGCCGGCCGAATCCCTTGCCATAGAAGGCTGATCACAAACGCCATCAACAGCAGGACCGGGAACGGTAGACCCCAGCGGATTCCAAGCCAGGTTCCCAGGGCCATCAACCAGAGTTTGGGGGTTCGCAGCCACCGAGTTGACAAGCGGATCAGGGCGACACCAATGAGCGCCACCACCGCCGGCTGAAGACCTCGTAGCGCGGCGCTCACCCAGGGAACCGCACCCCAGAGGGCATATCCCCAACTCAGGACCAACAGCAAGATCGCCGCCGGCAAGACAAACAGGGTTCCGGCCACGATCCCGCCCCGGGTCCCGTGTAACCACCAACCAAGATAGGTCGCCAATTGTTGAGCCTCCGGGCCTGGCAGCAGGATACAGAACTGCAACGCATGCTGGAATCGGCTCTCATCGACCCATTGCCTCTTTGCCACCAACTCCTCGTGCATCAGGGAAATTTGCCCGGCGGGTCCGCCGACACTGAGGCAGCCGATTTTCAACCAAAGACGACAGGCTTCCCGAAAGGTGGGGCGCTGCAGCGGCACGACCGTCGGATTCACTCGACGCGCCCCGGTTCCCGGACTCCGGTGCCAATTCGCTGAAGTCGCTTGTCCCCGAGTTCGACCCGCGCCGCTTCCGCCAAGGCCATCAATCGGTCTCGGACTTCTGGATGCTGGGCAATCACGTTGACGCGCTCGGCGGGATCGCGCTTGAGGTGGTACAATTCCAGGCCGACCGGCAGCTGCTGATACCGACCCGCCATCCCGTTGGTGCCACCAGGTCTGCCGGCCAGCGTCTGCGAGGTATGCGGGAAGAAGAGTTTCCAGTCGCCACTGCGTACGGCCAGCAAATCTCCCTGATTGTAGTAAATGAAGTAGGCCGCGTGAGGATTGGTGGCACCGCGATCTCCTCGCAAAATGGGCCAGACATCGAGTCCATCAATCTTACGAGGCGGCAGGGCCGCCCCGGCCAAGCGCGCCACGGTCGGCAGCACATCGATGGTCATCAGCGGCGTGTCGTTGGTACGCCCTCGGGGAATATGACCGGGCCATTGCATCACGCAGGGCACCCGGATACCGCCTTCGAAACTCGTCCCCTTCCCCTCACGAAATGGCCCGGCACTGCCGCCGTGTTCGCCATAGCTGAGCCAAGGACCGTTGTCGGAGGTGAAGATCACCAGCGTGTCCTTCTCCAAACCGCTCTGCTTCAGGGCCTTGAGCACCTCGCCCACCGACCAGTCGATTTCTTCGATGACGTCTCCGTAAAGTCCCTGCCGGGAACGTCCGGCAAAACGCGATCCGACAAAGATGGGAACGTGCGGCATGGAATGCGCCAAATAGAGGAAGAAGGGCGCTCGGGCACTGCGTTGAATGAACGAGACCGCCCGCTCCGTGTAGCGGCGGGTCAACTGTGATTGATCGGGAGTTTCCTCGATCACCCGATCCCCATCGATCAGCGGTAACGGCGGGTAAGTCCCCTTGGCGGCATTGGCGTTCTGGGGCCACATATCGTTGGAATACGGCAGACCGAAATACTCATCGAACCCCTGTCGGGTCGGCAGCAGCTCCGTCGGGCGACCCAAATGCCATTTGCCGACGATGGCGGTGGCGTATCCGCAAGGTTTAAGCACCTCCGCGAGGGTCATCTCCTCCGGATTCAGTCCGATTTTCTGATTGGGTCCGAGCGCTCCGTGGATGCCGAGACGGTTGGGATAACATCCGGTCAGGAGGGCAGCCCGCGAAGCCGAGCAAACGGCCTGCGCCACATAGAACGAAGTGAAACGGGTTCCGTGCCGAGCGATACTGTCGATATTCGGAGTACGAATCTTCTTAGCCCCGAAGCAACCCACGTCACCCCATCCCAAATCATCGCAGTAAATGATGACCACGTTGGGGGGGCGTTGTTCCTTCGCCAGCCCCGTCGTTGCCCATGCACCGACCGCGATCCAGAACGGGAACCAGAATCGGGAAATCATGGCGCGATCTTTCCGAAACCTCATCGGCATGGAAAGCGCCAATAGAAAGAGCTCTTTGTGCACAACGGTTCCCATCGACGAACCGGCCGTTTACGGCAATTCTGCTCGTTCAGCTCCGACGCATGAAGCCGACCCCCATCGAACTCCTGGCCACAGTCCTGTTTTGTCTGGCGGTCCTTCACACGTTTTCTGTCAAACGGTTCGCCACCTGGGCGCACCGCCAGCCCAAGGGATCGGTTCAAGGAACACTGCTCCATTTTCTCGCTGAAACCGAAGTGGTGTTTGGACTCTGGGCCGCGGTCTTGTTCTTTGGGATCGCCATCCTCAGCCGGTCCATGGAACAGGCAGTCCGCCACATCGATGGGCTCAATTTCACCGAACCCAAATTCGTGTTTGTCGTGATGGTGATGGCCGCGACCCGACCAGTCGTGACGTTGGCTGAATCACTCATCTTGATGCTGGCCCGACTGATTCCACTACGCGAAGGGTTGTCGTTTTATATCGCAGCGCTCTCATTCGGCACGCTCCTGGGTTCCTTCATCACAGAACCGGCGGCCATGACCTTACTGGCCATCCTGCTCAAACACCGTTATTTCGACCGCGGCATCCGTCCTAAACTCGCCTACGCCACCCTCGGCTTGTTGTTCGTCAACATTTCCATCGGCGGCACGTTGACCCACTTCGCCGCACCACCAGTGCTCATGGTGGCGTCGAAGTGGAACTGGGATACGGCTTACCTCTTCACCCACTTTGGATGGAGGGCGGCTGCAGCGTGTCTCACGTCCACGTTGATGGTGAGCTGGATCTTCCGCAAAGAGTTGAGTCAGGTGCCCGTCCAAAATCGACGGGAAGACCGAATCCCGGTCTGGCTCACCCTGACCCATCTGGCCTCGCTGGGAAGTGTGGTCGCCTTCGCCCACCACCCGGATGTTTTCTTCGGCGTCTTCATGATATTTCTGGGAGTGGTTTACGCCACCCTGCCCCATCAAGATGGACTGAAGTTCCGTGAGGGCCTGTTGGTGGGATTCTTCCTCGCTGGCTTGGTCACGCTCGGTTCCCTGCAATCCTGGTGGCTCAAGCCGCTAATTACTGGAATGGACGGCGTGACACTTTATTTCGGCGCCACCGCACTGACGGCCATTACGGACAACGCGGCCCTCACCTACCTGGGTTCGCTGGTGGAA
>JAPLUH010000126.1 GCA_026397675.1 Verrucomicrobiota bacterium | reverse complement strand
TGGATTTACCCGGCAGATGATCCCCCTCGATGTACAGCCAATGCGGTGCCTTGAAGCGCAGCGTCAGCGAGTCGGCCCGGACCAAGGGCAGCAGCATCAATAGAAAGATTGAGCTGCGTAGCCACCTCAAAGGGGACAGTTGGTTCGGCTGCTGGGGCCACTGAAAGGGGGACATACCTGAGAGAGTCCACACCCATCGGCACAAGGCAAGTGGCGCAATGGGGCACCCAGTGGGGTGTCGCAGAAAACCCAAGGGACAGGGTTCATCGCTATTTTTCAGTGGTTTTTAAACCGGCAGGTCTCATTGGTTTTCATACCGTCTCTGGCAGTTGGATTTTGGCCCCCCGGATTTCGCCCGAGGACTTCCGAGGTAGGGACCGATCTCCGAGCGGTCCGTGTCTGCGGACGTGGCGCTTTCAGAGAAATCGCCTTACCTCGGAGGTGCCTGGGTGAGGTTGGATTTATGGTAGGACTCCATGGCTGTCGCCCAAAGACTTCTGAGGTAGGGACCGATCTCCGAGCGGTCCGGTTCTGCGGCGGTCCGTGTCTACGGACGTGGCGCTTTCGGAGAAATCGCCTTACCTCGGAGGTGCCTGGGTGAGGTGAGGTTTTCTGGCCGTCCCGGCAGCCTTCCAGTCGTAGATGCCTGGACGCCCAAGCATCCTTTCGCAGGCCATGCCTGCCATATGCCGTTTCAGGGCCATCGACTCCCATCTCTGGGGTTCCTTCTCCGTCGAGTTCACAGGGTTTTGCGCCACATCCAGCAAATCCGCTCCAAAAGCTCCCGGCTCTTAGCGTCACCCGGGATCTCTGTCCTCCGGACTTGGCCGGACGCATCCACACCAATTTGGATGACGTGAAGCCTGTCTTGCACCATTCGCACGATCCTAAGGTTGCCGCCCACCCCTTCGTGTAGGCCGGATCGCATGTCGATAGCCCTTTGCTGGATGGCCTTGGGATATCCGTAGCGGCGAATCAATTTCGAAGCAAAGCCTCCAAAAAACGTGGAAATTTCTAAGGGCGTTGAAAAGCGGCGCCTTTTTAACTAAACAAAAATCAATAAATTGTTGACTAAACTATGGTTTGGTTCAATCAATAAAAGCTCCTCGATGATCAATCACACACATCAACGGAAGCTACGCCGAATTTTCGGTAAACAGCCCGTTGGGAGTGTGGTTGGCCTGAGGCAGCCCGAGGCGGGCATTGCCGGTCCGGTGATCCCGTCCCAATCACCGCTCCGGACTTTTCGAAGCTCGGATGATGGCGACTTGGCGACTTGGCGACTTGGCGAATCTGGTCGCGGGTGACCACGGGGTTCCAAGCCGCGCATTCTTCTCCGGGGTCTACCTCGGACTCTCCTCCGCCTTCCGTAAGAACGTCGAGAGGTTCGCCTCATCCGCACCTGATGACCACGCCAAGCCCTCACTACCTCGAGCAACCATCCAAGCGTCTCCTCCGGTGCCACCGCTTCGCATCGTCAAGCCACATCTTTCCAGCTTAAAACAGCGTCGAACCTATAAAATAAAATTAATAAAAAAATCAAATCACAATGAAACAAAACAACTTTAAAAAGCGAAGTGAAAATTATTTAAAAGATGCTTTTTCCGTAAGATTTAGCAGAGCTGCTGTTTTTGCTTTAGCGATACTTTTTCAGTGCTGCTTTATCACTGTTTGTACCGCAAATAATTACGCGGCTGCAGGTCTTGTTTTAGCTGGGGCAACATTAATCAAGGATATTTTCGGCGGGACCTCTACGGTTACGCATCACATGATGATATTTGATAAGACCTATACAAGAAAATATTTTGGTGTGTTGGTTAGTGATAAATATTTAATGAATGTGCTTCCTAGTCAGAAGATGGTGTGCAAACAAACTTATACGCTCAATTTCCCTGATCAAACAATACCGCGAATAATCGAAAACACTAATGCTTGGGAATTTAATCAAGGCGGGACAGAAATGGGTGACCATCAGATTGAGGTTAGAGACTTTGTTTGCAAGCATGGTGGTGACTATGGTGGAATGGATATAGATTTGAAAGTATCGTTCACAATGAAGGTTAAGTGGACAACTGAAGCGGTTCACATCCTGCATAATAGGGCGCGGGTTACAATAAGTGGTTGGAACGAAGAACATTCTGACTGTACTGGTTGGCCAAATTACAACGTGGGAAGTTTAATTGATTGGAGCGCTGAAATTCTTGAAAACGGCGAAGCTCAAGTGAAGGTTAGTTCAACAAAACCTAGCTTTAAAGTGAATCGCAGCTATGGTGAAGGAGGCTCAATGGCTGTAACTGTTAATTAAAAATTAAAGTGAAGCGTTTAATATTTATAACGTTAACCTGTGGGGGTGTTTTATTGGGTTTTAAAATTCGGCAGACTGATTTAAAAACGTCTTCATTTGGCGGTGAATTAATTAGTTCTGCCCCAACCAACCATCTAATCAAGATTGAAACGGTTAACTCAAATATCCGCTCGAGGCGTATCGAAACATTGGGTTTTTTGGCTGGTATAGGTCCTATGTTGATTTCGGAGGAATCTGAGTCAGGTGTTATTACAAACGTCTACCAATTTCCCTCGGGAAAATTGATTACTGAGGTCGTTCTGCCTAACCCGAAGACACCGTTGCTGGGTTCTGCTGAATATGAAATGTTAGCAAAGCGAGATTACATAAAATCAGTAGGTGTGGAGACTAATCTTGTAGAAATCAAGGAAATCTTCGAAGAGTTTCCTCTTGCAAAAAAATCTCAATATTTATACTCCGGAATTAGAGAGGCTTATGTGTTTAGGGCTAAACTCTACCGCTTGCAGGATTCTGAGTTATTGATTTCAGCGCAGCAAGATGTTGTCGAAAAGGAAATTTGGTCAGTTTCTGACCCGGTTGAGCGAGAACTGAAATCAAAGGAAGTTTATAATCGAGTCCACGAAGAAATGTTAAAGGTATGGTTGGAAAGGGCCGATGCTCCAAATCGATTTAAGCAACGAATGGAGCGCCTGTACGGTGAGTTTCCAAAACCGATTTTCCAACGGTTAATGTCTATTCAAATAACTGCCGAGCCAAAAGAACTGGTTAATCCGTAAATTTATTTTGGACTATTTGGTGCCGTTAACTGATTGCGATAATGTGCGGAATATATGATTAAACGAGTTTTGATTGGTGTGTTTGTTTGTGTGCTGATTTTCTTTGCTTGTCGATGGTGGGACTTTAAATCACCTAGCCGGCAAGAGATGCTAGAATCCACTATCCAGACCGAGAGTCCGAGTAACACTGATGTTGCTCTATCACGGGTTGCGAAGGTTGATAGCGAATTGGTTGGTTCCGTAGAATCCAATCCTCCCGAGGTGGAAGGTGTCACCAACACGTATGTTTTTTCGTCGAACCATGTCGTAACGCGAGTTGTTTTTCCTAATCCCGAATTTAAAATATTTGGAACACCTAAGTTTGAATCTCTGGCTAAGAATGAGTTTGAGAACCTTACTATCAATTCAAAATACAGGGTGGACACTAATCTTTATGAGCTCAAAGAGGTTTTTAATGATTTCCCGGCAGCTGTGAATTCACGGTTGATTTACAGTGGAATCTATCAAGCTGCCAGTACCACATGCACACTGAGGGAAGTTCGTCAGTTGATTTTTAATACACGGTATCAGGCGATGCGAGATTTGGAGGAGGCAAATGCCATTACTGATAAGGCTGAGAGAGAACCAAAAATTCAGCTAATCAAGGCATTTTCAGATGCGCAATTGGAGCTTTACAAGTCGATGCGACAAGAAACATTAGAGGATGGGCGCCAAAACTTAATTAAATTGTATGGAGAACTTCCTAAGCCGATTTTTCAAAGGCTTATGGGTGTTGAAATTCGAAATGCTATGGGTCGACTTCCATACCCGTAAAATTCCAACCCGTTTATAGTTGATTTAAGTTCGGTAATAGTCCGAGTCCGTGAAAATGAATCTCTGAAGCGGGAGCCAGAACTGGGTGATAAGTAAACAGTAAACCATCGGGGGCTAGAGGAGTGGGTGCAGGGTGCGGTAGGCAAAATCCACATGTCACGGCGATGGTTCGAATGACTGGGTCCGCGGCGATAGTCGTGGCGAAGGGACTAATGGATCTTTCCAGAGGCTTGCGTTTTCTCCGCCCCGACTGCGAAACTAGGAGGGTTCCAACACGCGTTTTCATTCTCTCATGAACACTGTATCCTTCGTTTCTGGTTGCCTGCTGGCGGCGATGACCCTTTCTGCGGCTGCGCCGAAGAAGGTCCTCGTAGTCACCGCCACTAAGGGCTTCCGCCACAGCTCCATCGCCACTGCCGAAAACGTCATCGCGACCCTCGGTGAAACCACCGGGGAATTCACCGTGGTGGATTACGTGCGGGGCGGTGCCGACGGCAAGGATGACAACGAAGTCCGCGAGAAGCTTTCCATGGCCAATCTGGCCAAGGTGGATGCGGTGATCTTCGCCAACACCACCGGTGATTTGGCGATTCCCGATCGCGAGGGCTTCATTCGCTGGGTGGAGCAGGGACACGCCCTCATCGGCATGCACTCGTGCAGCGACACCTTCCATGGGTTTCCGGCGTTTTACGGCATGTTGGGCGGGTTGTTCCTGACCCACGGCGCGCAAGTCAACGTCGACATGGCCAACCAGGATTCGTCGCACCCGGCCAACCAACACTTGGGCGACACGTGGTCGATGTATGACGAGATTTACGAGTTCAAGGAGTTCCATCGCGATCGCGTGCACGGGCTGCTGACCCTCGACAAGCACCCGCAGAATCACTTGCCCGGCGATTACCCCGTGTCCTGGTGCAAAGACCTCAAGGGCGGTGGCCGCATGTTCTACACCTCACTGGGTCACCGCGAAGATGTGTGGACCAGCGCCGCCTACCAGAAGCACATCCTCGGCGGCATTCGCTGGGGCTTGGGTCTGGCCAAGGGTTCCGGTGCGGTGACCGATACGGCCAATGGGCTGAGCGCGACCGAGAAAAAGGCAGGCTTCAAGCTGCTGTTCGACGGCACGTCCATGAAGGGTTGGAAGTACCGCCGCGACGACGGGATGAAGTCGTGGAGCGTTCAGAACGGCATGCTGTGCAACGTGCTTAAGGTGGACCGCGAGGGCAATTTCACCGAGCACGGCACGGACTTGCTCACCGAGGAGAAGTTCAAGGACTTCGTTATTCGCTATGAGTACCAGGTGGCTCCGAAATCGAACTCCGGCCTCTACCTGCGCGGACGTCACGAAATCCAGATCTTGGATGATGTGAAGACCGGCAAGACCTCTAACGGTGGCAATGGGGCTATTTACAACCTCCAGCCGACCTCGCTCTTTGTTTCTCGCAAGGCCGGACAGTGGCAGACGGCGGAAGCCAAAATCATCGGCCAGAAGATCACCCTGACTCTCAATGGCGTGAAGGTGCACGACGGGGTGCTGAGCCCCAAGGGCACCGGTGGTCAACTCGACGATCAAGTCGACCAACCCGGGCCTATTCTGCTCCAGGGCGATCACGGTGCGGTCGCTTTTCGGAACATTCGTATCCACACGTTGGATTGATGATGAGCTAGACGGGGTGCGGGGCAGACATCGGTTTTGCCCCGCGCCGCCGGCCTTCCGGTAACGATCGAGTGTCGGGGTGTCTGTGTGGTTGAATCAAAGCAGCAGTTTCGGCGACGGTTGGCTTGGATGGATTGCCGAACCCCAAGTATCAACGCAGAAGGTCGAGTCGGATGAATTCGATGCGATCCATTTTCTGGGGGTCGCTCGTGGCGATCGGGGTTTTGTTGGGGTTGCTGTTCTGGAATCAGTCACCTCCGTCCCACGGGCCTCGACGGGAGGCTTTGGTGGTCTACTGCGCGGCCGGGCTCAAGCCGGTGGTGGAGGCCGTTGCCAAGGACTACGAACGTGAACAGAAAACGTCGGTCCAGCTCCAGTACGGTGGCTCGGGCACGTTGCTGAGCAACTTACGAGTGGCCCAACGTGGAGACGTGTTCATCCCGGCGGACACCAGCTTCATCGACTTAGGTAATTCCAATCACTTGCTGGCTGAGGTGCTTCCACTGGCTCGCATGTCTGCGGTCGTCGTGGTGGCAAAAGGTAACCCCAAGAACATCCGTTCGATTCGGGACCTTCTCCGCGACGGGGTTCGCGTGAGCTTAGGAAACCCTGACTCGGTGGCCATCGGGACGGTGGCCCGGGCGGCCCTGACCCGTAGCGGTGATTGGGCGGCGTTGTCGGCTCGGGCACTGGTCTTCAAGCCGACGGTCAACGATGTGGCCAATGACGTGAAGCTCGGAGCGGTCGATGCAGGCATCGTGTGGGATGTGACGGTGGCCCTGTATTCGGAATTGGAAGCGGTGGTGGTGCCCGAATTGTCCTCGGCCCGTTCCGAAGTGTCGGTGTGCGTGCTGCAATCGAGCACCCAACCTACCGAGGCTCTGCGCTTTGCACGGTATCTCAGTGCCCGGGATCGAGGGCTGCGTCGCTTTCAGGAGTCAGGATTTGAGGTGATGCCCGGGGATGTTTGGAACCCCCATCCCTCGGTGCTCTTTTACAGCGGGTCGGTCAACCGCTTGGCCGCGGAACCCACCTTGCGCGAGTTCGAGCAGCGGGAAGGCGTGGACATCACCCGGGTTTACAATGGTTGTGGCATCCTCACGTCCCAAATTCGTTCGGGTCAGCGTCCGGACGCCTACTTCGCCTGCGATGTCTCCTTTATGGACACCGTCCAAAGCTACTTTCAGCCGGCGGTGGCGTTGGCTCGAACGCCTCTGGTGTTGGCTGTGCGGAAGGGTAATCCGAAGGCGATTGGTGGGCTGTCCGATTTGACCCGCACGGCCTTGAAGGTGGGGCTGTGCCAGGAAGAACAAAGTGCCCTCGGTGCCTTGAGTGCTCGATTGCTGCGCTCCGTGGGGCTTTGGGATTCGGTGAAATCCAACTTGGCGGTGCAGTCGCCGACGGGCGATTTGCTCATCAACCAATTGCGTTCGGGAGCCTTGGACGTCGCACTGGTGTATGCCGCGAACACGGCCGCAGTGTTGGATGCGGTGGACGTGGTTCGACTAACGGGACCGGGAACCATAGCCATTCAGCCGTATGCCGTGAGCCGCAACTCGGACCATGCGCAGTTGATGTCCCGCCTGCAGCAGGCGTTGGAATCGAAAGTGTCGCGCGACCGCTTCGTGTCGGCCGGATTTCAATTGCAGGAGTCTCTCCCTTGAGTCCTCGATCTGACACCCCTTCGTCCCCCTCGATCGACGAGTCTCGCCGCGGCTTGGATCTTGGTTCGGACCGTCGTTTTCTGGCCGCCTTAATCCTCTTGGGAGGTACTTATGTGAGCTTGCTCTTGGCGATGGTCGCGGCCGATTTGTTCTACACCACGCCCGGACACCTGTGGCATGCCTTGGGTTCGCCCGAAATCCGGTATGCCATCCGATTGAGTCTCTTGAGTTGTACACTCACGACGCTGCTCTCGCTGTGGGTGGCGGTGCCGATCGGGTACTTGATGGCCCGCTTTGAGTTTCCGGGCCGGGCCTTCTTGGACGCCTTGTTGGACATCCCGATCGTGCTCCCACCCTTGGTGATTGGATTGAGTTTGTTGATCCTCTTCCAGACGGCCCCGCTTCGGGCCCTCGAAACGGTGTTTCCGGTCACCTATGCGGTACCTTCGGTCATCCTGGCGCAGTTCATGGTCGCCTGTGCGTTTGCCGTCCGCACGCTCCGAACAACCTTTGCCCAAATCAACCCTCGCCAAGAACAAGTGGCCATGACCTTGGGTTGCAACCGGGCCCAAGCCTTTTGGCGGGTGGTGCTGCCGGCCGCGCGCCCGGGCATCCTCACGGCAGCCACTTTAGCGTGGGCTCGGGCTCTCGGTGAATTTGGGCCTATCCTCGTCTTCTCAGGCGCCACCCGCATGAAGACCGAGGTGCTGCCAACCACCGTCTTTCTGGAACTCTCCGTCGGCCGATTGGAAGCGGCGGTCGCCGTCTCATTGCTGATGATGGGTTCGGCCGTGGTGGCCTTGCTCTTGGTGCGTACCTGGAGCGGGACCGGGCTCGCGGGAGTCTCTTCTCTTCGAAACGGATGATCTCCCTTCGTCACATCACTATCCAGGCAGGGAGTTTCAACCTTCGGGATCTCTCGATGGAGATTCCCACTGGAAGCCATACCGCTCTCATGGGGCGAACGGGGTCGGGTAAAACCACCTTGCTCGAGGGGATTTGCGGTTTGCGTTCGATTCGATCGGGATCGATTTGGATCGGAGACCGTGAGGTCACAAATTTGCCGCCCGGACAGAGAGGTATTGGATTGGTTCCGCAGGATGGCGCGCTCTTTGACCACCTGACCGTGCGTCAGCACTTGGAGTTTGCCTTGGAAGTGCGGGGCTGGGCTCTTGAGCGCCGGGAAACCCGTTCCCAGGAATTGGCTGAATGGCTTGGATTGACCTCGCTCATGGATCGTCTGCCCGCCGGGATGAGTGGCGGGGAACGGCAGCGGGTCGCGTTGGGTCGGGCCTTGGCCTTTCATCCGCCGGTCCTTTGCCTCGATGAACCCTTGTCGGCCCTCGATGATCAAACACGGGGCGAAATCGTTGCTGTTCTGACTGAGATCCGGAATCGCACCGGAATCACGATTTTGCACATCACCCACAATCGCTCCGAAGCCGAGCGATTGGCCGACCGAATCCTTCACTTGCGCGATGGACGCCTTGAATCCTGAGCTTCTAGCCGAGGTGGCCCGATTGCCCGAGCTGACCACCGATGAGGTGGAGGCCTACGGCTGGCAAATTCCCGTGGGCGGCTTTGGTGAGTTGGCCCAGCGCCGTCTCAAGGGGGCCTCGGTGCTGGTGTCTCGCGTGGGCGGACTGGGGGGCATGGTGGCCTTTGAATTGGCGGCGGCCGGAGTCGGGCGATTGATCCTCGCCCACGGAGGCAATTTGCGGTCCGACGACCTCAACCGCCAATTGCTCATGACCCATGACCACATTGGCAAGCCTCGCATCGACTGCGCCGTGGCGCGCTTGAAGGCCTTGAATCCGCGGGTGGAGATTGTGGCCGAGCCGGCCAATATCTCGGAGGACAATGCCGCGCGATTGGTGGGCCTGGCCGACGTCGTGGTGGATTGCGCCCCGCTCTTTGAAGAGCGCTACTTGATGAACCGCGAGGCCCTGCGTCAGGGGAGGCCGATGGTGGAAGCGGCCGTCTATGATCTGGAGTTTCACCTGACCACATTCGTGCCCGGAGTCACCGGATGCCTGCGGTGCCTGTACCCGCAGCAAAGCCCGACATGGACGCGGAAATTTCCCGTGCTCGGGGCCGTCTCGGGAACGGCTGGAGGGATGGCTGCCCTTGAGGCCATCAAGGTCATCACCGGGTGTGCGCCGCCTCTGGCGGGGAGATTGCTGACCTTCGATTTGCGAACTTATCGGATGTCCCGGTTGAAGATAGGGCGAATGACTGGCTGTGTGGACTGTGCTCAAGGCACTGGAGGTAAGGTATTATGAAGGGTTGGAATCGATTCCGGCAGAGGATGGGGTGGTTCGTGTTTTTTGTCGCTGTGTCCGCCTGGGCGTGCCGCTACTCGGTCCGCGACACGGGCTTTGTGGATCTGGGACTAGAAGCCTATCGATTGCGATGGGTGACCGAATCGGGAGCTTCGGCGGAGGTGCGCTCCAAGGCCGAATTGCTGCTGCGCGATTCCAACATTGTTTGGGACGAAGATCCCACGGGCGGGGGCTTCCCGCGCGCTGCTGGGTTGTACTTGCGCGATGTGGAAGGGCGCATCCTAAGCCTGCCGTTGCCGAATCCTTCCGATGCAACGGCGGTGCTGCGGGGCGTCGAGATGGCGGTGACGTCGCCGCTACGGGAGCGGGTGTATCGCGAAGGGCTCCGTGCTTACGCGCTGGTTTTATTGCTCGAAGGCACCGATGGGGTGGCCAATGCCCGAGTCCGTCAGGATGTCGACTCCGCCATTACCGCCACGGCGCGGTTGCTGTCTTCGATGCCCAAGCCCGTGGAGACTCCGCCGCAATTGGTGGCCGTGTCCTTGAAGGAACAGGCGGCCGAGAGAGGGCTGGTCTGGGGTTTGGGCTTGGATCCTGCGTCCATCGAGTCACCTCGGGTGGTCCTTGTTTTTGGTCGAGGACGTCGGTTGGGTTTACCCTTGGAAGGGCCGCTCATCACCCAAACGGCCTTGCGGGATCGGTTACTGCTCATTGGTCAGGACTGCGAGTGCGATTTGGATCGGGCCTGGTTGAAGGGACCGCTCCTGCCCGGGCGTTGGGGACGCGAGTTGCAGCAGGCCGCCTTGGACACGCTGGGCTTTGATCCGGGCAACCCGATGGTGCGCGCCGAAATTAGCCGCATTGTTGAACGCGGACCTCAGAATCCTGGGCGTCGTCGGCCGCCCTCATCCGGGACCTCGCTGGGTTACTCCGAGGAGTCGGTCGAAACGGTGCTCGGGTCGGAATCCGATCCAGCCGAGCCATCAAATACTCAGGCTGCTCCGGCCACTTCCGCGACTTCAACGGACCCGACTGCTGCGATCGCTCCGACGGCGTTGACCTCATCGACCGCGCTGTCGAAGCCACCGCAAGCTCCTACGCCAACGAGCCCAGGTCGGGGTCTTTGGTTCGTCTTGGCGGGGGCTTTGACCGCCTTCTTTGCTGCGGGTCTCGGTCTTTGGTTTCGTGCGTCCAAACGATGAACTTCACTCTCCAGAACATCTTGAGGGAAGGGTGGCACTCCCGCCTCAACTCCGCGCTGATGCTCGTCGCATTGACCGGAGCGGTGACCTTGCTCACGGCCGTGCATCTGCTCACCGCGGCCGCAGAACGCGAGACCCGGCGGGTCGTCCGGGACATGGGGTTCAACTTGCGGATTCTTCCCAAAGACACCGATCCCGAGCGGTTTTTTCTGGAAGGCTATTCGGAGAACACGTTGCCCGCGGACACCGTGACTCGCTTGGCGGCCGGTGCTGGAACCTTCATCACCTTCAATCACCTGACGCCCGTTCTGGAACGGCGGATTCGCCTGGGTGGCCACGAGTGCCTGCTCACGGGACTGGGTGATACGGTCGTCGGGCCGGGTGAAAAGAAACAGCCCATGGGTTTTCGCATCGCCCCGGGAACGGCTCAACTCGGGAGCATTTTGGCCGAGCGGTTGGGAGTGAAGGTCGGCGGAACCGTGGAAGTGGCCGGCCGAACACTCCGCGTGGAACGGGTTCTGTTGGAGGCGGGAACGGACGAAGACGTGCGGCTTTACACCGCCTTGTCCGATGCGCAAATCGCCCTCGGGTTGCCGGGTCGCATTAGCGAGATCAAGGCCATCGATTGCCTGTGCCTCACGGCCG
>JAPLUH010000087.1 GCA_026397675.1 Verrucomicrobiota bacterium | reverse complement strand
CTGCTGAAGCAACCCTTCGTGCTCGTCCTGTGGCTCGTCACCCTCGTCGATTCCTTCGTCCACAACTGCTACTTCAACTGGACCGGCACCTTCTTGGGCACCGCCAAGGCAGACGGTGGCGTCGGCATCGCCGCTCCGTGGATCACCCCGATCATGAGCATCGGCCAAATCGCCGAAATCCTCACCATGTTCGTCCTGGGGGCCACACTGAAGAAGCTCGGTTGGCGCACCACCATGATCGTCGGCATTCTTGGCCATGCGGCCCGGTTCGCCGTGTACTCCTTCGTGCCCGACAGCGCCGGCGCCATCATCCTCATTCAAATTCTCCACGGGGTTTGCTACGCCTTCTTCTTCGCCACCGTGTACATCTTCGTGGACGCCCACTTCCCGAAGGATATCCGCTCCAGCGCCCAGGGCCTCTTCAACCTGCAAATTCTCGGACTCGGCGCCCTGATCGCCAACTCCATCTGCCCCTGGCTGATGCAGTCGGTCTACACCGCCGACAAACTAGTCAACTTCAAGGGCTTGTTCCAAGTGCCGCTCTTCGCCGCCTCGGCGGCCGCGGTGGCATTGGCCTTGTTCTTCCACCCGCCGAAGACGGTCGCCGCAAAGGCCTCCGGCGGTTCGGCCCCAGCCCACTAAGCCTCGGCGCTCTACAGTCTCCCTCGCCATGAATCGTCGCCAGTTTCTCAGTCAGGCTTCGATGGCGGCCGCCTTGGCCACCACAGGATGTTCCCTGTGGCCGGCCCGGGATAAGGACCGCTCCTTCCAAATCAGCCTCGCCGAGTGGTCCTATCACAAGGCCCTCTTCGCCAAGAAGATGACCCACATGGATTTTCCCATCGTGGCCCGACGAACCCATGACTTGGACGGAATAGAACTGGTGAACCAGTTCTTCAAAGACCAGGTCAAGGACAAGGGCTACCTGAAGGAATTCAAAGATCGGGCTGACAGCGAAGGTGTCCGTTGTTTGCTCATCATGTGCGATGGCGAGGGTGCCCTCGGGGACCCGGATGCAGCCAAGCGCAAGCAGGCCGTCGAAAACCACCGCAAGTGGGCCGAGGCCGCCAAGTTCCTGGGTTGCCATTCGATCCGGGTCAACGCGGAGACCCATGAGGTGGGATCCTTCGAGGAGCAGCAAAAACGGGCCGCGGATGGCCTCACGAAATTATCCAAGGTCTGCGGCTCCATCGGCGTCCACTGCATCGTGGAGAACCACGGGCACCTCAGTTCCAATGGCCGGTGGCTGGCGGGCGTAATGAAGCTCGTAGGCAAGTCGAACTGCGGCATCTTGCCCGATTTCGGCAACTTCACCATCCGTCCCGGCGAAACCTACGATCGCTACAAAGGGGTGGCCGAGATGATGCCCTATGCCAAGGCGGTGAGCGCCAAGTCCTACCAATTCGACAACGACGGCAACTGCGTCGAGACCGACTACCGCAAGATGATGAAGATCGTCTTGGATGCCGGATACCGCGGTTTCGTGGGCATCGAATATGAGGGAGACAAACTCCCAGAACGCGAGGGTATCAACGCCACCCGCGACCTGTTGACCCGCCTGAAGCTGGAAGGCATTTGACACGAGCCTTTCGGGCCTCTATGGCCACAAAGGGCCGTCGATCATCGCCCCGTTTTAGACTCCCGTCTGCTAATCGGCCAAGCCTCAGAAAGCGGCCTCAGACTTGACGGACTCAAAACGCGAGCGAACGATCACTCGCGTTTATGAAAGTCACTGGCACCCGCAACCGAAGTTTCCCAGAACGACGGGAAACCATTCTGAAAGCGGCCTGCGGTGTCTTCGTGCGGAGCGGTTTCCACGCAGCGTCGATGAAGGACATTTGTGCAGCGGCCGGCATGAGTCCGGGCTCGGTGTACCGGTACTTTCCCAGCAAGGATGCCCTCATCGAGGCACTCATTGAAGCAGACCAAACCCGGTGGGCAGCCGCGATGGACGGGTTGCCGATCGAAAAGGGGCTACTGCCCGCATTAGAAGCCTTGGCGGAATTCGGTCTTCGAGATTTGGAAGACCGAGGATTCTTGAATTTATGGGTCGAGACCGCCGCCGAAGCCTCCCGCAATTCTGCCGTGGCGGCCCGTTTGAGGGAAAGCTACCAGGCGCTTCAAGGCCGGCTGGCATCGCTCATCCACGCGGCTCAAAAATCCGGGTCCATCCAATCGGAGACTGATCCACGGGTCTTGTCCTGCCTGATCTTTGCCGCCTTCGACGGCCTCATCCTGCGAGCCACCTTCGATCCCCACCTCGATGCGCGGGCCCTCACCCGAGGCTTCCTCGAGTTCATCGGGAGCGCCCTCGGGGCACGCACCCCGCGCCAGAAGGGATTGCGATGAATTGGGTCGGCCTTCAGATGCTTCGGAATGACCGAGCCAAGTTCGCCGCGATGATTGTCGCCGTCTCACTCGCGGTCTTCCTGATGCAAAACCAGGCAGCGATTCTGGCCACCATGTTGTCCATGACCGCCGCCCAGATCCGGGATGTCCAGGACGCCGACCTGTGGGTCACCGAACCGGAGGTGGAATGCTTCGACCAAGTCAAAGCGATGCGGGATATCCATTTATTGCGGGTGCGCGGCATCGCCGGGATTTCATGGGCGGCGCCATTGCTTAAGATCGACGCCATCGGGCATTCCGAGGGTGGACGACTCAACACGGTCACCGTTCTGGGGATCGATGACGCCAGCCTGGCGGGGTTGCCACACCGGATGCGGGTCGGACGGGCCGATGCCATTCGCGAACTCAACACGGCCATCATCGATCCCGGAGGCCACGAGCTGTTCTTCCCCGGCGAACCGTTTCAAGAAGGGCGATCCTTGCGCATCCGCGACCGCCGGATTCGCATCATGGGGATTTCGGATATCGCCGCTCCCTTCACTGGCCTACCGATGCTGCACACCTCCCGATCCACCGCCGCAGCCCTCAACCTCGGCGAGCAGCACATGACGAGCTTTATCCTGGCCCGCTCGGCACCTGGTAACCGCCCCGAAGCCCTCTGCCAGAAAATCAATACCCTCGGAGGCTTGCGGGCCCGGACGACCGAGCAGTTCGCCGCCGATGCCATGTGGTTCTACGGCAGCCAGGGCGTGCCCATGCTCTTCATGATCACCATCACTATCGGACTCATCGTGGGTGCCGCTATCACGGGCCAGACCTTCCTCATGTTCATCAAGGAGAACGCGCGGCCTATTTCGATGCTCAAGGTGGTCGGGACCACCGATCGCCAACTCGGAACCATGATCCTGCTTCAAGGGACGGTGGTGCTGGTGTTGGGTTCGTGCTTTGGCAGCGGCATCGCGGCGGCCGTGTGCAACGTCATCCGGACGCAACCCTTCCTTCGAAGCCTGTACTTGCCCTGGGAAATCGCCCTGGGCACCTGCCTGGCCCTGGCCTCGGTCACGGGCATCGCCCTGTACGCCAGCTACCGTCACGTGCGCGGCCTAGAACCCGCCGCAGTCTTCCGCTGACTCTCACCATGACGCCCCTCGATTCGAGCGCCGTGCACTGTACCGGCATCCGAAAGCACTTCGGCGAAGACGACGCCCGCGTGGAGGTGCTCCGTGGGGTGGATTACACCGTGCGCCGGGGCGAACTCAGCTTCCTGGTGGGCCCCAGCGGCTGCGGCAAGACCACCCTCATCTCGGTCATCGCTGGCTTACTCGAAACCTCCTCCGGCGAGGTGAGTCTCTTTGGAAACCATTTGGCCCGGATGCCCCATTCGGACCGTGTTCTCTTCCGCCGAAGCCACCTGGGATTCGTCTTCCAGCAGTACAACTTGTTGCAGGCCCTTACTGCAGCGGAGAACGCAGCCATCCCGCTGCTGGCTGCTGGCGTTCGCCGGCGCGAAGCCGTCGATCGCGCCGCCGCGCTTCTCGACCGGCTGGGGCTGGGTTCAAGGACGGCCGCCTATCCGCGTCAATTGTCTGGCGGGCAGCAGCAGCGGGTAGCGCTGGCCCGCGCCCTAGTCCACGAACCCCGGCTGATTATTTGCGATGAGCCGACCGCCGCGCTGGATCACGCCACGGGCGAGGCCGTCATGGAACTGCTTGCCTCGGCCGCTGTGCATCCGGACCGGGCGGTCCTCGTGGTCACCCATGACAGCCGGGTCTTTCGCTTTGCCGACGTCATCGCCCACATGGATGACGGACAAATCACCCACGTCGAACCGGGGCGACGCACCGATGCAGCCACACACCTGGGATCGTCCCGACTCACTAACCCTTCCGCATGAAGCACTACCTCCTTCCCGCGCTCGCCACCGGTGCGGCCCTCTTCGCTGCCGTATCTGTGGTGCGCACTCAACCGGTCCGAGAAGTCACCGAACCCGTGTCGCCCCCTCCGGCCTCGTCGTTTACCAACACCGTCGCCGCCGTCGGACTCATCGAGGCGAGCAGCGAGCACATCAGCGTGGGCACGGCTCTCTCGGGCGTCGTCACCGAGGTGCTGGTCACCCTCAATCAATCGGTGCGCGCCGGAACGCCCCTTTTCCGACTGGATACGCGTGCGCTGCAGGCCTCGTTGGCCATGCATGAATCCCAACTCACCGCGGCCCGCGCCCGACGGGCAACGGCCCAGTGCCAGGTGGAAGACCTCGATGATCGCCTGCAACGGTCTCTAAAACTGCGCAGCAGCACGGTCATTAGTGAGGAAGAACTCATCCGGACACGATTTGCCCTCAAGGTGTCCCAGGCACGCGTGGTGGAGGCACAAGCCGAAGTGGCTGTCGCCGAAGCATCTGCGGCGGCCGTGCGGACCGAGATTACCCGCAGCACCCTCTTAGCCCCCATCGATGCCACGGTGCTTCAACTGAAGATCCGAGCCGGAGAGTTCGCCACCGCCGGCACCCACACAGCGCCACTCATCCTGCTCGGCAACTTGAATCCACTCCACCTGAGGGTAGACATCGATGAACACGAGGCCTGGCGAGTCCAGCCGGGGACTCGGGCTAAGGGGCATGTGCGGGGCAATGCCTCACTGGCCTCGCCATTGAGCTTTGTCCGCTTCGAACCCTTCGTCATTCCCAAGAAATCCCTGACCGGCGACAGCATCGAACGGGTAGACACGCGGGTACTGCAGGCCATTTACCGCGTCGACCGGACGGACCTGCGCCTCTACCCCGGCCAGCAAATGGATGTATTTATCGAGGTCGCTGGAACCTCGACAGCATCCCGCTGAGCCGTCACTGCCCGAGGTTCAATGGCCGTGCACACTGAACCACACCTGCCCTCGAAAACCCACGTCGTAGCGCAACTCGTACTGCATGGCCGGACGGGCATCGGCCAGCGTCAGTCGCACGGTTTTTCCGTCCGGCAAGATCGCGGCGGACTTCACCTCGACCTCGTCCCGTCCTTCCTTCTTGGGATCGATGACCGACCAATCTTTGGACCCGTAGTCTTGCGAGTAACGGTAGTTCCAGCGACGCACCCCAAAGCTACCCGCATCGGCAGCGGCCGCCGCATCCAGCTTCTCGGCGAAGGTGAACTCGAGCGAGGTCCCGTCTTGTTTCCATGCCACTGGACTGTGCAGCGGTTTGCCCGTCCTCCGCACGCGTTGCACCGCCCCATCCTTCACGGCAC
>JAPLUH010000235.1 GCA_026397675.1 Verrucomicrobiota bacterium | reverse complement strand
CTGAGGACCTTCGAAGAGAAACGTTCCTCACTGGAGGAACTCCTCGTCGACATTGCTACCCCGCCTCTCCTGCCATGAACGCCCCTACGACGGACTCCGACCAAAACGAGGTCTCCGCTTGGCGGCTCTGGGAGAATCCCGTGCTGCGACGCTACGTGCGCTCTCGGCTTCGATCCCGCGATTTGGCTGTGGGGCTTTGCATCACGCTGGTGCTGTCGGCGTTCATCGTCGGCATCTCCTACTCACTCGGCATTCGCACCGAGTCCGATCCGGTCAGTGCGGCCCGTTCGGCCATCATCCCGCTGCTGGTCCTACAGGCCTTCATCCTGTTCGTCATGGGCACCGCACAAGTCTCGGGCGGCATGATCACCGAACGGGACGAAGGCAGTGTCGATTACCAACGACTCGTCCCCATGGCGCCGCTGACCAAGGTGGTGGGATACCTCTTTGGCCTGCCCATGCGCGAATACCTCTTGGCCGCCTCCAGCCTCCCGTTCACCGCCTGGGCCATGGCTCGGGGACATGTTCCCGCTTCGGCTTGGGCGCCGCTGTATTGGATCCTCTTCACCACCGCGGTCACTTACCACGCCACCGGACTCCTGACCGGCACCGTTGTCCGGAACCGCCGGTGGGCCTTCCTCATTTCCATCGGAATGGTGTTCTCGCTCTACACCGTCATCCCCCAGTTGGCCAAATTCGGTCTCGTTTTCTTCAAGTACCTGACCATCACACCGGTCTTCTACGAGAGCCTGCCCGATCTCCTTCCCGAGAAGGCCGGCGCAGCGCTGCGCATCGGTCAGAATTTCTTTCCAACGCCTCGGTTCTTCAATCTCAAGCTGCCCGAGGTGGTCTTCACCACGGTTTCCCAAGCCGGGCTGATCGGCCTGTTCGTAGTAATGCTCTGCCGCAAGTGGCGGCAGGAAGAGGCCCATTTGCTCAGCCAATTCTGGGCGGTGGGCACCTTTATTGCGATGCAAGTGGTGCTGCTCGGGCATGCGCTGCCGCTCATTGATCCCGGAGACTTATTCCCGTCTCGAAATTTCCGTTGGTTCACCCGTCAAGCCATCGACTGGAAGCCAGACAACACGGAGGCGCTGGCCATGATCGCGGTGTACGGCCTGTTCACCACCGGCCTGGCCTGTGTGCTGGCCGGGATCATCACGCCAGACCGTGAGCGGCAACTCCGGGGTTGGCGGCGCGCCTTCAAGAACGGCGAGGATCGTCTGCCCGCCTTCGGTGATACCGATTCGGCCACCCTCAGCACTGCAATCCTTTCACTTTGCGGCGGCATCGGCTGGTACCTCTTCACCCAGGGCCTGCTCGAATCGCGTTGGTTTCCAGGCCATCACGCAGGGCTTCACATCCTGATCATCCACTGCCTGATCCTTTTCGCGGTGACCGGATCGCTGCAAGCCCTGTTGGATGCCCAAGGGGGCCGAGCCGTGGGCATGGGCCTGCTCTTCATTGGCGTACTGCCGCTCATGGCCGGAGCGATCATCGCCAGCATCGACAACGACTACTTGCACGTGGGGATTTGGATCGCGGGCGTCTCGCCGCTCTCGTTGCCTGCGTCGGCCCCGGTGGCCCTGTTGTCACTCGCCGATTCCGAGACGATGACTGTCCGTCCGATCCAGGGCGCGGCTCGATTCGGATGGATCGTCTGGGGGCTCGTCAGCCTTTGGATGATCCACCGCTCGAGAACCCATCGCCAAAACCTCAAACTGCGTGTTTTTGGAGACCGTTCATCAACGAATCCCACGCGTTGACGGTTCACTGGAAAATCAGCGATTTGAATAGCTTTTGCCACGACGAGTGGGTCGAGTTGCCGTCCGATTTCGCCGCCATCCGATGACCATTGATTCCCCGCAGCCTCCTACATGGGCACAGGTTCTGAGCAAAACTCTCAGCCTGCCTGCAGTCCTTTATTCCGGTGGCGGGCACCGCGGGGTCATTCGCCGCTGGAAACTGGTCGCTCGAAGTCTGATCCAATGGCCTTGGACTCTAGAATGGTACCGGTTTCTCGAGACACCCCGTTTGCAAGTAGCCACGGCCGCCCGATTGCGGCTCTACACCAAATTGCAGCGCCCCTACTCCACCCGACGCCACGGATTTGCGGCGCGGTTGGCCGCCCTGAAAACCCATTACACCTGGGTCGAGGCCACCCTGCCGGAAGCCACTCTGAACGCCATTTATCGAGACCCCGGTCTCGAGCTCGGCCGACTCCCACTGGAAGAAGGGCGCTCACTGGTGGTTCGCCTGTGCTACACGGACCGCTACGAGAAGGAAGGGGATCTGTCCTTCAGCGTGTTTCTAGCTCCAGCCGAGACCATGATTTACACCGTGACCGTCTCCGTCACCGAACGGCCAGGCGTGGGTCGCGGGGTGTTCATCGGCGGCCTGCAAGGCGGCAACGCACCGGATCAACCGGAGATCGTCCGGCAACTCACCCGCGAGATGTTCGGCATGCGACCGAAGGCCTTCGCCTTGTACCTGGTACAACAACTGGCCGATTGGATTGGAGCGGTTGAAGTCCGAGGGGTGGCCGATTCTGAGACCGTCTACCGTCACCTACAGAACCGGAAGGTGATCGAGGCTTCTTACGATCGGCTGTGGACCGAATCCGGCGGAACGATGTCGCCCCACGACGGTTGTTTTGACCTACCACTCCGGCACGTGGAAATCCCACGCGAGGAGATCAAAACCAGCAAACGCAGCCTCTACCAAAAGCGCTACGCCCTGCTGCGCGATCTTGCGGCCCAACTCCGTGCCCACTGGGACCAGTCGAGCAACCGCCCCACCTCGACAGCACAGCCACAAGTACCCCACTGACGGACCGTCTCGGCCAGAGCTGGTGTCTGCCTGTCTTCGTCTCCGCGGTCGGATTCCCCTTCCGGCCAATCGGAATTGCGAGCGATGGTGGGGTGAGAATAGTTTTACCTCATGGAATCCCCCCGATGGCTGAGCATGGCCGCGGTCGCGATGGCAACCCTCTGCGGTCTTCGCCTGACCGGCCAACCGGCGAGCTCGGTGGATTTCGTCCGAGACATACGGCCTCTTTTTCAAACCCACTGCTACTCCTGTCACGGCCCGGACAAAGACAAAGGCGGGTTCTCGCTGGCCACGCGGCCTCGGGCCATGGAGGGAGGAGACACCGGCCCGGTTCTCTTGCCGGGCAACAGCGCCGCAAGCCCGTTAGTTCAACGCATCAACTCGTCGCTCGACGACCAGCGAATGCCGCCCAAAGGCGAACGTCTCAGCCCGGCACAAATCCGACTCATCCAGACCTGGATCGACCGTGGGGCCCCATGGCCAGACCAGGCCGACGAACCCGATCCTCAGAAGCAGAAAGCCGCCGACCACTGGTCGTTTCGGACTCTGAGAAAACCGCAACTTCCCCAGGAGTCCAACTCCTGGATCACCTCGCCCATCGATGCCTTCGTCCTGCAGAAGTTGCGCAACGCCGGATTGAAACCCACGGGACCGGCCACGAAAGAAGCGCTCCTGCGCCGCGTCTCGTTCGATCTCACCGGGTTACCCCCGAGTCCCGACCAAATCGAATCCTTCACCCGCTCTCGAAACCCGCATGCCTTCGAGCAGGTGGTCGATCGCCTGTTGTCATCCCCCGCCTATGGTGAGCGCTGGGCCCGTCATTGGCTGGATGTAGTGCGCTATGCGGACTCAGGCGGCTACGAGACGGACATCTTCTATGAACAGGCGTGGCGCTACCGCGACTATGTCGTCCGCAGCCTAAATGACGACAAACCCTACGACCGTTTCCTCATGGAACAGGTCGGCGGCGACGAACTCTGGCCCGAACAAGCCGAAGCCATGCATGACGCCGTGGCGGTCTGGACGCTGGGGGAATGGCCCAATGCGTTAGACGCCTATCCCGAGATGTTGGAGTACGTACGGCGAACCGATCAGGTGAGCACCCTCAGCGAGATGGCCTTGGGTTTGACCGTCGGCTGTGCCAATTGCCATGACCACAAGTACGACCCGATTACTCAGCGGGATTACTTCGGTTTGGAGGCCATTTTCGCAGCTAGTGAAACCTGGAATCGTAACACCCGCTCCAAAGCCTGGGGCCAGGGAGAACGCACCGCCCATCGCGCGGTGCGACACGCGAATCCCCCGTTGCCTATTCGCCTTCTGAAGCGTGGCAACCTCCACCAACCCGCTCGGCTCATCGGCCCGGCCCTACCGGGTTTCCTGCCCGGTGGCGGACCCTTGGAAACCGGCACCGGCGAAAACACTCGTCGACGAGCCCGCCTCGCCCGCTGGCTTGTCTCGCCCGAAAATCCACTGACAGCACGGGTGATGGTGAATCGCCTGTGGCAATGGCACTTCGGTCAGGCATTGGCGACGACCCCGAACGATCTCGGCACTCAAGGTTCTCCACCGTCCCACCCGGAACTGCTCGACTGGTTGGCATCCGAATTCATGGAAAGCGGCTGGAGCCTCAAACGAGTGCATCGGCAACTCATCCTATCGGCCACCTACCAGCAGTCCGCGGTGAGGGATGCCCAGTCTCTGGCTTTGGACTCGGAGAACCGTTGGCTCTCCGGCTTTTCGCGCCGCCAACTGGAAGCCGAAGAAGTCTGGGATCAGTTGCACGCCGCGGCTGGGTCGCTGGACCAACGGCAGTTCGGTAAACCCTTCGTGCCCCGACTCACCGAGGGAGAGTTGAAGGGCATGTACGACCTTGAAAACAAACGCGAACTGAAATGGCCCGTGACCGCTGAACAAGACCGTCGCGCCCTCTACATTCTGAATCGTCGTTCCTTCCGCTTCCCGTTCTTCGAGGCCTTTGATCCACCGAACACGGCCGTCAGTTGCCCGGTGCGTCAAACCACGACCGTGCCGGCTCAAGCCCTCACCTTGCTGAACAACGGGATCGTTGTGCAGCAGTCGCAGGCCATGGCCGCTCGTTTGGAACACGATGCGGGAAGAGACTTGGAGTCCATCGTGAAACGCGCGTGGTTGCTGGCCTACAACCGCACCCCGACCCGCACTGAAGAGCGGATGGCCCAAGAGTTCATCACAGCCGCTCAAGCGGCCCATGCGTCAGCCGGCGCCGCAGCCGCGCAGAGCATCGCCTTGCGCGAGTTCTGCCTGGCCCTCATGAACACCACCGAATTCATCTACTCTAACTAAGCCTGCCACCGTGAGTTTAATTCCCCCTTCTTCCCGAAGAGAGTTCCTGAGCCGCAGCGGCATGGGCATCGGATGGCTGGCGCTGTTGGATTTGATGAGTCGTGAGGCCGGTGCCACGGAGCGTCCCACGATCATTCCCGGTCCCCACCGGGCGCCGCGGGCCAAGGCCGTCATCTCGCTGTTCATGCACGGAGGGCCCAGTCAGGTGGACACTTTTGATCCCAAGCCGTTGCTGGCGAAGTATTCAGGCCAAACGCTGCCGGCGAGCTTCGGGAATTTAAACCTGGAGTTCACCAAGACGAGTACCGCCAAGGTGCTGGCCAGCAAGCGCACCTTCCGGAAATGCGGCCAGTCGGGTCTCGAATTGTCGGATATCTTTGAACACTTGCCCAGTGTGGCCGATGAACTGGCGGTGATCCGGAGTTGTCACCACACCGAGTTCAACCACGCGCCGGCCCTCTACATGGCGCATTCCGGAGCCCGTTTGATGGGCCGCCCCAGCCTCGGTTCGTGGGCGATGTATGGATTGGGATCGGCCTCCCAGAACTTGCCGGGATATGTCGTGATGCGCGATGGCCCGCTCAAGGGAGGCCCGATGACCTACGGCAACGGATTTCTGCCGGCCGTGTATTCGGCGACCGAATTAAGCCTGAGCGGGGTGCCCATCCAGTATCTCGACCGACCTCAGTCGATCGGCGGTGACGATCAGCGCCGCGTGCTCGATTTTTCACAACGCCTCAACCGCCACTCCCTCGCCGAACAGAACAACGACGACCCGCTCTCCGCGCGCATCGCGGCTTATGAACTGGCCTACCGCATGCAGTCCGCTGCGCCCGAAGCCGTGGACCTGACCCGCGAATCGGAAAGCACGAAGGCGCTCTATGGTTTAGACAACAACCTCACGCGCTCCTTCGGCACCCAATGCCTCAGCGCCCGACGTCTTGTCGAGCGGGGTGTGCGCTTTGTCCAACTCTACCACGGTGGCGGCGGTGACGGCTGGGATACCCACGGTGGCAACGATTCCAAGCACCTCCGCAACGGCCGCCAAATCGACAAGCCCATCACTGCTCTCATCACGGATTTGAAGGCTCGGGGTTTGTTAGATTCCACGCTCATCATCTGGGGCGGAGAATTCGGACGCACGCCCACTTCCGAAGGGGCCGATGGCCGGGATCACAGCCCCTACGGTTACTCCGTCTGGATGGCGGGTGGAGGCATTCGGGGCGGCACGGTCTATGGAGCGACCGATGATTTCGGATTCCGCGCGACCGAGAACCCGGTTCAAGTCCGTGACTTGCATGCCACGATCTTGCACTTGCTCGGCCTACAGCACGACAAGATCACCTACTACTTCCAAGGCCTCCAGCAACGCCTCACTCAAATCGATGGCGACAGTCGGGTGATCCGGGAAATTCTGGCCTGACACCGGCAAGTTCGTATCCGTCGTCCTATACCCGTTAATCAATACCAGACGGCGGCGGCGCCTGACTGGTGACTCAGGCGCAGTCGTGCAACCGACACGGAGATCGTGTCAGGGCTGACACATTTTTTAGGAGGCGTTCCGTGAAGACACGCACGCAGGCAGGTTTTCCGAAGCCAGCCCGGTACTGGGCACTCACCCAAATACCTTTCCGAAGACCCCGAAACGGCCACTCCAGCGAAAAACAAGTTGGAGGTGGGATTCATGGCGGAACATGCTGCCTCCTATGTCCATCCCCCGCCCAGCCCTGCAAGCATTCTGGCGCTCCTGCGCTCGGATGACTGTGTTTGCGGTGACTGGGCTAGTGCTGACCTACGACGTTGTTGGTGCTCAACTGTGGGTTCAACCGGCTCGATTGGATTTGCGAGGGGCCGATGACGTGCACGGAGTTCTGGTCTCGGCACCCGCGGATTCGCGCTCAGGGCTCACCAACCTATTTCGAGACGTCACGCAGGCGGCCCACTTCAGCAGCACGGATGAGCGAATACTCACGGTCACTTCCAATGGCCTGATTCACGCCGTGGGTGATGGCGCGGCCCAGGTCTTGGTCCGTTTCGGAGGACAGACCCACCGTATCGCCGTGGGGGTGCACGACGCCGCCCACCGGATCCCACCGTCGTTCCGACAGGAAATTGAACCGCTGCTCACCCGCTCGGGCTGCAACATGGGCTCATGCCATGGCAAGCTGGCCGGACAGAACGGCTTCAAATTGTCGCTGCGAGGTTACGCTCCAGAACACGACTACGGCTGGGTCGCGAATGATGTCAGCGGACGCCGAATCAACCCCGCCTTCCCTGAAGAGTCTCTGTTCATCACCAAGCCACTGGGCCTGGTTCCGCATGAAGGCAAAGCACGCTTTGCCGAAGGCTCCCGCTATCACCGCACCTTGGCGGAGTGGATCACCGCCCGAGCACCAGGACCCTTGCCAGCCGAGGAGGAAACCGATGCCAGCCAATTGGAAATCCTCGCCGGAATCCCCGCCCCATCGGCTCCCACACAATCGGATCCGCTAGTCGCAAAACGCTCGGTTTTGAGCCGCATTCTCGCTCCCGGCGAAACCCAGCAACTGCTGACACGCGCCCACTGGCCTGATGGGCGCATCCGAGACGTCACCTGGCTTTCCCAGTTTTTTTCCAACGACCAGAACATCGCCACCGTCACTCCGGAAGGGCGTATCCGAGCAGTCCGTCCCGGCGAGACCGCTATCCGGATTCATTTCCAGGGACTCGTTGAAATTGTCCGAGTGACCATTCCGTTCACCAACGTGGTCGAGGGGTGGAAGTTCACCCGCGCTCAGAATCCCGTGGATGTCTCGGTCTTCGCCAAGTTGCAGTCATTGAACCTTCCCCCGTCGCCTCGGTGCGATGACGCGACCTTCTTGCGTCGGGCCATGCTCGACACCCTCGGAACACTGCCCACACCAGACGAGGTGCGCGCCTTTCAAGCCGACCGTTCACCGGGAAAGCGGGCTACTCTGAGCGACTCCCTCTTCCAGCGCCCTGAGTTCGCCGATTACTGGACACTCCAACTCGCCGATTTGTTCCAGAACCGGAAGGAACGCGATCATGACGTCCGCGGTGCAAAGAATGTCCGCGCCTTCCACGGATGGCTGCGGTATCAAGTGGCCTCCCATCGACCCTGGAACGCACTCGTGCGCGACGTCCTGACAGCGAGCGGCGATTCCGTCCAACACCCGGAAATTGGCTACTACGTGTATCTGGTCGGTGAAAAGCGTTCCACCGAGAGCGAAGCACCGGATGCCGTCGCGCAGGCGTTCATGGGCACGCGCATTGGTTGTGCCCGATGCCACAACCATCCGTTGGAGAAATACACCCAGGACGATTTCTACCATTTTGCCGCCTTTTTCGATCGCGTGACCCTCGACCGCAAGGGACCCGCCGACGGGGCCACTACCTTACTCACCATGAGTCGCGACGAACGCGAACGCACCCAACGTTTGCAGGAGGCAGAAACGAAACTAAAAGACGCGGAGGCCAAGCTACTGGCATTGGGCTATGACGGCGGAACTGCCACTCCCACGACCGGACCTGAATGGGCGAAGCAACTCGAAGCCGCCCAAAACGAATTCCGCGACCGCAAACGCGAGTTCACTGCCAAGAAACGCGAACTAACTGAAAGCCGGAATAAAATCCCCCGCGCCTGGCAACCCCGCACCCTGCGCGACGTCGAGGCACGCCCCCTCGACCGTAAGCCGATGGAGTTCAGCGCCGACACCGATCCGCGGGCCCAGTTGGCCGATTGGCTGACCGCAACTAACAACACCTACTTTGCCGGCGCGATGATCAATCGTCTCTGGAAACACTTTTTGGGAACCGGTCTGGTGGAGCCGGTGGACGATCTCCGCGCCAGCAATCCGCCTTCGAATCCGGAACTCTGGGCCTTGCTCAGTCGGGAGTTTATCGGAAGCGGCTACGACCTCCAGCACGTGATGCGGCTCATCCTCAATTCGCGAACGTATCAACTCAGCGCACGCACCGTGCGCGGCAACGAAACCGACACCCGGTTTTACTCGCACTACTACGCCCGCCGCCTGCCTGCGGAAGTCATGGCCGATGCCATTAGCTCAGCCACCGACGTTCCTGATCGGTTCGATGGCTTCCCGGTGGGAATGCGTGCCGTGCAAGTGCCCGAACCCACCGTCAGCAGCTACTTCCTCACACTCTTCGGCCGCAGCGAGCGGGTGACGGCCTGCGCCTGCGAACGCAGCGGCGAGGTGACCTTGCCACAATTGCTACACCTCCAAAACGGCGAGGAGATGACCAAGAAAATCCAACATCCCGAAGGTCGGCTGAAGGAACTCATCACCTCGGCCAAGCCCCCCACCGACTGGCCGCGACTCGTCGAAGAACTTTACCTCATCACCGTCGGACGCCGCCCCACTGCCGTGGAGTTGGAACGGGTGCTCGCGCAATGCACCGGCACCCCTCCGGAGGACGTGCTGCCCGATTTGTTTTGGGCCCTGCTCAACACGAAGGAGTTCGCCTTCAACCACTAACCGGAACCGAGTCACGCCATGATCGACATCTCCCTCGCCTCCCGGCATGCAACCCAATGCAACGGCCTCTCGCGACGAGGCTTCTTGCGCCTGGGGGCACTGGCTCCACTGGGACTCTCGCTGCCCAGCGTGCTTTCTTGGGAGAGCGCACTAGCTGGTTCTGCCAACGGGTTGATTCGCAAAGGGCCCCGAGCCAAGTCGGTGCTGCTGGTTTACCTCGGAGGTGGCCTTTCGCATCACGATTCATTTGACCTGAAGCCCGGAGCCATTGAGGAAATCCGCGGCAAGTACACCGAGATCCCCACCAACGTCACCGGCCTCAAGGTGGGCAACCTCCTGCCCAAGATGGCGCAGACGATGGACAAGGTTTGCCTAGTCCGCTCGTGCGCGCATGACAACGACCACCACGAGACCGCGACCAACTGGGTTCTTTCAGGCAAGTTTGGTACACCGTTCGGGGATCATCCAGCGATGGGTGCCATTGTTGCGCATGAGACAGGGTTCGTCGGAAAAGTGCCTCCCTATATCGCTGTCCCCAAGAACCCTAGTTTTACCTGGGAACTCGGAAAGAGCGCGTGGCTGGGAGGCCGCTACGAATCCTTCAAGGCAGGGAATCCCAACGACAAGTCTTGGAAGGTCCGCGATCTGGCCTGCCCGGCCCAACTGACACCCAAAATTCTGGAACGACGACGCACCCTGCTTCAGGCGGTGGACACCCTCTCGGCACACATCCGCGGCAACGACCAGATGGCCACCTACGATGAGTTC
>JAPLUH010000520.1 GCA_026397675.1 Verrucomicrobiota bacterium | reverse complement strand
TGTATCGCCGGAGGAAGCTGGGCGAGGAGTAGACAATATCAAGAACTGACCCCTTTACTGACCCCTTTATGGGGAAGCTTGTGCCCCTTCGCGCCAGGCTGATCCCGCATCCGACGGGTATTCGCGATTCCTGAATGAATTGATGAGTGCGCCCGTTGAGTCTTATCTTTCAATCGCATGCCTCCCTCAATCCGCCTTGGATCTTTGCTGCAAGCCCTGAGCGGAGCGGTGGGTTGGGTGTGCCTGGTCGTCGTGAATTGCTTCGGTGCGGCGGAATCTCCTTCCGTCGCCGGGTTGGAGTTTTTTGAGAGACGGATCCGGCCAATTTTGGTGGATCATTGCTATAAATGCCACAGTTCGGCCGGAAAACTCAAGGGCGGGCTAAATCTCGAGACGAGGGACGGTCTGCTGCGCGGTGGCGATACCGGCCCGGCGCTGGAACCGGGGCGTCCGGACCAGAGCCGTTTGATCGAGGCCGTCCGGTACAAAAATCAGGATTTGCAGATGCCTCCCAAGAGTCCCTTGAGCGGCGAGCAAATTCAGGATCTGGAGAAATGGGTGGCCATGGGCGCACCCGATCCGCGTACTCCGGTCGCCCAGGCGCCTTCGAACAAACGAGCCATCGATCTGATGGAAGGGCGCAAATTCTGGGCGTTCCAGCCGATGGCGCATCCGGTATCGCCGGCGGTTGTCCGCAAGGATTGGGTTCAGTCGCCCGTCGACGCGTTCATCCTCGCGAAGTTGGAGGAAAAGCATCTCGCTCCCGCGCCACCGGCCGATCGATGGGCACTCATCCGGCGCGCCACGTTCGATCTTACGGGTCTGCCGCCGACCCCGGAGGAGATTGAGGTTTTTTTGGAAGATGCGTCGCCCGGGGCATTTGCCCGTGTCGTTGACCGACTGCTCGCTTCTCCGCACTACGGTGAACGCTGGGGACGGCACTGGCTCGACGTCGCCCGTTATGCGGATTCGAATGGGCTCGACGAGAACGTCGCCTTTGGCAACGCCTGGCGATATCGCGACTACGTCATCAACGCTTTTTACCACAACAAGTCTTATGACCAGTTCGTGACCGAGCAGTTGGCCGGCGACTTGTTGCCCGCCACGGAAATTCTGGCCGTTCAGCATGAGCGTCTCACCGCGCTGGGGTTCCTCACCATCGGCCCGAAAGTTTTGGCGGAACCCGACAAGGTGAAGCTGGAAATGGATTTGATCGACGAACAGATCGATACGCTGGGCCGGACTTTTCTGGCGACGACGCTCGGCTGTGCCCGCTGCCACGATCATAAGTTCGATCCCATTCCCACCGACGATTACTACGCACTGGCGGCAATCTTCAAGAGCACCCATACGATGGATGACTTGAAGACTCCGGCCACGTGGCACGAACCGGAGATTGCCCGCCCAGAGGACCGGCAGGCGCAGGAAGCTTTTCAGCAGCGTCTGGTCGCCCAGCGACTCGGCCTCACGAACAGGATGGCGGAAGCCAACCGCGTCGTACTGCTCTCGCTGAAGACCAACATTCTGCCGGCGAGTCCTGAGAAATTCTATCCCACCAACACCGTAGCCGAATTGGAGACCTTCCGCGCGGCCTTGAAGAAGGCGGAAGGTGAAGCCCCGGAAATGCCCACGACCATGGGAGTGAAGGATCGGGCCCAATTGCTGAAGGAGCTTCCTGTTCACCTCCGCGGCAGTCATCTTACGCTCGGACATCCGGTGTCCCGGGGCGTCCCGCAGGTAATGACGGATGCCCAGGCCCGTCCGGCTTTCAATGAACAACAAAGCGGACGACTGGAATTGGCGCGCTGGCTGGTGAATCCGGAACATCCGCTCACGTCCCGCGTCCTGGTGAACCGGATCTGGCACTGGCATTTCGGCCAGGGAATCGTGCCCAGCACCGACAACTTCGGTCTTCTTGGAAATCGTCCCTCGCATCCCGAACTTCTGGACTGGTTGGCCCGCCGCTTCGTCGCCGGGGGTTGGGATATCAAGGCGATGCATCGACTGCTGATGCTCTCGAGCGCCTATCAGATGGCGGCAATTTCCGAGGCCGCACTCCCCACGGCCGATCCGGAGAACCGTTTGCTGCACTCGTTCCCGATGCGCCGTTTGGACGCGGAGGAAATCCGCGATGCCCTCCTGGCGGTTTCCGCGGATCTCGACCGCAGTCTGGGCGGCAAGACCATTCCCTTGAAGAATCGCGAGTATGTCTTCGATCACACCTCGAAGGATGCGACGACCTACGACCTGCCCCGTCGTTCTGTTTATCTGCCAATCATCCGCAACCACCTGTACGACCTGTTCCAGCAATTCGACTTTCCGGATCCGGCGGTGCCCAATGGCAGTCGCAATGTCACGGTCGTCGCACCCCAGGCCTTGTTGATGATGAACAGCAAACTGGTTCAACAGACGGCGGATCATTGGGCGACGAGAATATTGACCGACACGCACGCAACGGATTCGCAACACTTGGACCAGGCCTATCTCCAGGCCTACGGACGCCCACCCCACCTCCGGGAAAAGCAGCGCGCGGAAGTCTTTCTCAATTCCTTCGCCTCGACGCTGAGTGGACTGGACCCCACGTCTGCCCGACACGCAGCGTGGACGACTTTTTGCCAAAGTCTCCTGGCGGCCAACGAATTCATTTATCTTCATTAATCCCCCCCGCATGGATGCCTCGGATTTGATCGTCGCCCAGGGACTGTCGCGCCGCCGGATGCTGCAAACTTCCGCCGTGGGATTTGGCTGGCTCGCCGCCTCGGCCCTGCTCGCGCAGACCGGCGCAACGGCTGCAGCAGTCGATCCGATGGCTCCCAAGCGGTCCCATTTTGCGCCGCGGGCCAAGCGCGTGATTTTTCTGTTGATGAAAGGCGGACCTTCTCAGGTCGACACCTTCGATCCCAAGCCCCTGTTGGATCGCGATGACGGCAAGCCCTATCCTGGACAGAAACCGCGGGTCCAATTTGCACCGACGTCCACGCTTTTGAAATCGCCTTGGTCCTTCAAAAACTACGGCGAAAGCGGGCTTCCGGTCAGCGAACTGTTTCCCCACGTGGCGCAGTGTGTGGATGACCTCTGCATCTTGCGCTCCCTGCACGGCACCAATCCCGCCCACGGTGGTGCCTTGCTCAAGCTGCATACGGGCAGCGATAACTTCATTCGTCCCAGCATGGGCTCCTGGATTACCTATGGCCTGGGAACGGAGAACCAGAATTTGCCGGGCTTCATCACCATCTGCCCGACCTTCGCCCACGGCGGGGTGAACAATTGGGGCGCTGCCTTCCTTCCGGCTGCCTATCAAGGCACCCCGCTCGGCAACGCCACTGTCGCCGCATCCCAAGCGACCGTGCAGCACATTCGCAATTCCCGGCTCACCTCTGCCCAGCAGCGGGCGCAACTCGATCTGATCGGCCAGATGAATCAGGATCATCTGAGCGCTACCGGCCCTAATTCCGCGCTGGAGGGACGA
Organism: Verrucomicrobiota bacterium; assembly: GCA_026397675.1. Classification (GTDB taxonomy): domain Bacteria; phylum Verrucomicrobiota; class Verrucomicrobiia; order Limisphaerales; family UBA9464; genus SXXZ01. The sequence goes on along the minus strand of JAPLUH010000520.1, from coordinate 1,426 downwards.
CTCAATTCCTTCGAACTCGCGTTCCGCATGCAGATGGCCATGCCGGAAGCGCAGGACATTTCATCCGAAAGCGACGCTACCCGCAAACTCTACGGTCTCGATCATCCGATGACCGAGAATTTTGGGCGTCAATGTTTGCTCGCCCGCCGCTTCGCTGAACGCGGTGTGCGTTTCATCCAAGTCACACACAGCGATGGCGATGTCCAATGGGATCAGCACGGCAATCTGCGGAAGGGTCACGCCAAGAATGCGGCGGAGGTTGACCAACCCATTGCCGGCCTGCTCCGGGATCTGAAGTCGCGTGGCCTGTTAAAGGACACGCTGGTGGTCTGGGGCGGCGAATTCGGACGCACCCCAGCTGCGCAAGGCGGACGCGATGGACGCGATCACAATCCGGAAGGCTTCACCATGTGGCTCGCCGGTGCGGGAGTGAAGGCTGGCACAGCCTACGGCGCCACGGATGACTACGGATGGTTTGCCACCGAAAACAAAATCCACCTGCACGATTTCCACGCTACCCTGCTGGCGTTACTCGGACTCGATCACGAGAAACTCACTTATCGTTATGCCGGACGGGATTTTCGGCTCACCGATGTCGGCGGTCACGTTGTCACGGACATCCTCGGTTGAGCCTGAAAACCCGAGGGGAGGAACCGCAGATGAACGCAGATTCACTGAAATAATAAGGTCTTTTGGAAGGTAAGGCCGACACTCCGGAGCCTCCTTTAGTGGGTAAACTCTGCGTGGCGCAATTCCGCTGATAATCGGCGGATTCAATTTCGGTTTCCCAATTAAACCCCCAAAGGGAAATTCGTGCGCCAATGGAACCTGGTTACTTCGAATTAGCCAAAACTAAGTCGGTTGGCTGTGTCACCAAGTCGTTGTAAGCCCGGGGCAAACTGACGGTGGACTTTCCTTGAGGCTTCCGGCCGATGGTGTGTGATCAGGGCATGCCCCAGTCCGTAGAATTCGGCAGGACCGATTTCAGACATCCCGCGCCATGGAGTCGCCCGAGTGCTGCTCTGCGCTGGGGCGTCGTTGTTGTCTTGGGGTGCCTGGGGATTTTGGTGCAGACGGCGGGCGCGGCCACGGCCCCCTCGGAGGTCAGTGGGTATCCGGTGCGATTGGAATGCGGCGAAGGGTCAGTCACCTTCAAGCTCCGCTCTAAGGCCGTGGTGACTTACCACGGCGGGCACGGAGTCTTGCCGGCCGGGGTGCCCGAGGAGTACCGCCGGGCGGGTTATTTGCATCCGTTGGTGAGCCCGTTGGGCCGAGTGGTTACGGGCGATTATTCGAAGAACCATCTGCACCATCATGGTGTCTGGGCTTCGTGGACGCGGACCGAGATCGATGGCCGCAAGCCGGACTTCTGGAACATGGGTGAAAAGAAGGGTCGGGTGGAGATGATCCAGTGGCTCGGGTCGCG
>JAPLUH010000135.1 GCA_026397675.1 Verrucomicrobiota bacterium | reverse complement strand
TGCCCTGGCCATCGCCCGTAAAAACCGCACGAACGCCAAATGAACACCAAACAACTGGCCATCCTCGTCGCCGTCGGTCTCGCCCTGGGCGGGGCGGGCCTCTATGTCCGCAATCAGCAATCGGCCGGATACCAACAATCCTCGTCCCAAATCGGGGGAGCCGTGCTGCCTGGGTTCGATGCCTCCGCCCTCTCGGGGCTGCGCATCACCCAAGGCACCAACCAATTAAATATCCTCAAGTCCGGCAACGACTGGACAGTGAAGGAGCGCGGCGGCTACCCGGCCAACTTCGGTTCCATCCAAGAATTCGTCCGGAAGCTGGTAGACCTCAAGGCCACCCAACCAGTGCAAATCGGGCCATCCCGATTGCCGGTACTGGAACTCATCGCTCCGGACAAAGGTCCGGGAGTGCTCGTAGAACTGCTGGGAGCCGACGGCAAGACCACCCGGTCGTTGCTTCTGGGCAAAAAGCACACCAAGGGCGGCGGCCAAGAAGATCCCGGTATGGGAGGCATGGGCGGAGCTTGGCCCATCGGCCGGTACATCATGGTCGACAACAAAATTGAGACCGTGGCTTTGGTGAACGAACCCTTGGCCAATGCCGAACCCAAGCCCGATCAGTGGCTGGAAAAGGAATGGTTCAAGGTGGAACAACCCGTCTCCGTCACCATCACCCATCCTGAGGCCACCAACAGCTTCAGCCTGACCCGCACCAATGAGTTCTCCGAATGGACCCTGGTCGGGGCCAAGCCTGAGGACAAGGTAGACACGGCCAAGACTGGGATCTTCAGTTCGCTGCTCAGTTCTCCCAGCTTCGATGACGTGATCCTCGACGCCCAACCGGCGACTCTCGGGCTCGACCACCCGGTGCAGGCGAAGATCCGCACCTCCAGCGGTTGGACGTACACCATCAAGATCGGCAAGGCCCAGGAAGGCGATCGCTACCCCGTTCAGTTTGTCACCGAAGCCCAGTTGCTCACTCAACGGAATCCCGCGAAGGACGAGAAGAAAGAGGAGGCCGAGAAGTTCAACAAGGACTTCGCCGAGAAGCTCAAGAAGCAGCAGGAAAAACTGGCAGCCGAGCAATCGCGTGGCCGGTGGACCTATCTCGTCAGCAAGTGGAGCATCGACTCCATTCTCAAGAAACGCTCGGAGCTCATGGTGGACCCCAAGAAGGACGCGGCTGCCGACAATGCAGAGGGTCTGTCTGCCCCGGTGGGCTTTCCCAATTTGGGACAGTGATTCGAGAAATCGGCTGATGGAATAGCGGCCGAGACGAACGGCTTACTAGCGCCAACAAACCCCAACCGTTTATTTAATCGGTTGGGGTTTTGTGTCTAAAAACCGAACGTCCCAATTCCATTTCAGCGCCGGGTTTCGGTGCTGGAAACCGACCAACTCCCGGGGTCAATGACCGCGTCGAAACTCCCGGGGTCAATCACCCTGTCGAGCCAACTGCGTGGCCCGCGCCGCCGACAAGATGCCGATCTCCTCGGCCGCCACCCGGCGATGATCGTAGCGTTGAACAAATTCCCGACCGGCTATCCCCTGACGGCGAGCCTCCTCCGGATGATCCAGCCAGTGCAGGATCCGGGACGCAGTCGCCGTGATGTCTTTTTGCGGAACAAGATCCAACTGGCCGGGAAACACGCTCCGGAACACGGGCACTTCCATCGCCACCACGGGCAGACCCGCCGCCAAGAATTCGTTGACCGACAATCCCCAACCTTCCTCGCGGGATAGGCTCAGACCCACTCGAGCCCGGGACACTAATGCGACCTTCTCGGACTCGGAAACCGGACCCGAACAGTGCACGCCCGCCGCCAATCCTGCCGCCTCGAATCGGGCCATCAATTCGGCACGGTGCGGGCCCTCGCCGATCACCAGCAGTCGCGCACCCGGTCGCCGTGCCCGAACCGCCTGCCACAGTGGTACGGCATCAAAAACCCCTTTGTGCTCATGAACCCGCCCTAGCAATACCGCGTCAAAGTCTTTGGGCAAATCCACTGAGAGTGGAATCCGCTCCAAATCGATACCGTAGCCCGTGGCGAAGGTCTTGCTCGGGCTCAAGCCCAGTTGGGATTCGAGGGCGTTGAAATCTTGGGCGATCAATGCGGTGCCGCACAAAATCGCATCGGCCTCACGGTTCAACCAACGCGCCGTCGTCCTCTCCGAAAGAAAGTGCATGCGGTCGAAAAGCCCCGCGGGCTGTCGCTGGTTGGAGAGGACATGGTGGATCTTCACCGTCAAGGCCGCCCGGCACCGGCGCGCCAGAGTTCGTGCCGGCCCCACCTCATAAATGAACTGGGCGCAGGCGAGAATGACGTCGTACTGCACCGGCAACCGGGTGAAGCGGGCGGTCAGCATTCTCCACGCGAAAGCAGGCAGGTACCGCCACGTCTGACCCAAGTACCGGTTGGGATCGAATAAATCATCGCTACTGATGAGCTGCGAGCGGGGATAAAGACTCTGAAAGACTGGCCAAGCGGAGCGGGCCACCAAGAAGTCCACCCGATGCCCAGCGGCGATCCAATGCTCCACAACACCGGCGAAATAAGTCTGCACGCCGGAGACCGATCGGGCATCCAGCGCTGAATTGTAGACGATCAGGATCTGCACCGGCCCCATCAAACCCCACTCCCGCACCGCTCGCCAGCCTGCGAGTTCATTTCATCGACCTCCCCGTTCATCGCATCCGTGAGGCCCGCCATCGGCCTCCCTTCGGTGCTGGAAACTCTGTGGCACCTGAGCCACGCTTTTGAACTTCGATGATCCTGCCCCAACTACTGTGGCGTTTCGTTCACCATCGCGATGACCCGGAGTTTTACCGGATGCAGGCGCTGGATGCGATCGCTTGGATCGAAGAGAGCGGCATCCCCGTCGGCCCTGGAATCCGGGTTCTAGATCTGGGCTGCGGCCACGGCGTCTTTGGAGGAGAACTCCTGCGTCGAGGTTGCACCGTGACCTTCGCGGATGAACAGAACCACTTGCTTCCCGAATTCCGTGGCAGCCCCTTCCTCAGCGTCAACCTCGACAAAGACTCACTGGATCGGCTGGGAAACTACGACCTGGTGATTTGTTCCAATGTGCTGGAACACCTCTCCCAGCCCGAATACTTCCTGTCGCGAGCCAACCAGTTGCTCTTGCCGGGAGGCCGTTTCTACCTGAGCTGGACCAATTGGCTGTCTCCGTGGGGCGGTCACGAATTCTCACCCTGGCACTACTTCGGCCCGCGAATGGGGCCTGCGATTCACGACCTGTTCGGAAAGGGTCGCTTCCACCAGCCGGGCACCAATCTCTTCGTCACCTCCATCGGAGCCATCCTGGGGCATTTGCATCGTCAGACGCCGCTCACCGTCACCCGGCGGGCACCTCGTTATTACCCCGAGTTCTGGTTCCTGCTGCACTTGCCAATCCTGCGGGAGTTCTTGTCTTGGAACTGCGCCTTGCTCCTCAAATCCCGCATCGATTTCCAACCGAAGGCCCCACGCCAACCTCTTCCCAAACAGGGCACCCTCTCCTCATGAACCAAACGTCTCCATCCAGTCCGCGACGCCTCAATGTCGGCTGCGGCCTCGATATCCGCGAGGGCTGGGTGAATCTCGACTCCGTCGATTACGGTGGGAACCAACTGTGCGACCTGAACCAGTATCCCTGGCCCTTCCCGGACAACCACTTTGAGGAGGTCTATGCCTCCCATATCCTGGAGCACATGGGCAACTTCAACGCCGTGGTCACCGAGCTGTGGCGGGTGTGCCGCCCCGGGGCAATTATCACGGTGAAGGTGCCCTTCTTTCTCAGCACCAAGTTCTACTCGGAGCCTGATCACCGCATTCCTTTTGGCATCCGATCCTTCGACAATTACGAGGACATCACGGGCCGACGTCTGAAGTTCTATGAGCAGTGGAAACTCGGGCACCGAACCAATTACGGTAGCAAGGCCCGTTTTGTGGTGGAGTCCAAACGGTTTCATTTTTCGAACTTCGCTGCGCTGCGCTGGCTCAATGGTCCCATCAACCTTGAACCCGTCCTCTTCGAGCGATTCTTTGCGACGCTGATCACCCCGGAAGAGGTGCATTTCCGGCTGAGGGTCTCCAAGGGCTGAACTCTCTCGATCCAGACCCACACCGTGCGTCCTTTGGGCGCTGTGGGAGCAATCCCGGTTCGACACACAGGGCCTCTTCCGGCTACTGTATCGGCTTATGTTCGAAGTCACCCGGTCCCACATAGACCAACACTCTAAAGAAGAAGGCCGAACCGCTCATCCGTTTCGGAAAGCGGGTCGATGATTTGCTTGTACTCCTCGAGTTGGGCGAAGCCGAACCACAAGCCGGTCAGGATGCCGTCCAAGCTGAGGCTGATACCGAATTGGCCCAGCTCGATCGGGAAATCGATTCGTATGAATTGGAAGTGCTGCTGACCGGGCCGCACGACCACCGGAGCGCCATTTTCAGCGTCCAGGCCGGAGCCGGTGGCACCGAGGCACAAGACTGGGCACAAATGCTCTCCCGCATGTACGAACGCTGGTTTGAGAGCCGCGGCTGGAAGCACGAATCGACCGATGCCTTGCCCGGTGAACAAGCAGGGTTGAAGAGCGTCACCTTCCGAGTCACCGGCCACAACGCCTACGGTTTCTGCAAAGCTGAGCGTGGCGTACACCGGTTGGTCCGCATCTCCCCCTTCGACTCCAACAAACGTCGGCATACCAGTTTTGCCAGCGTGGACGTCATCGCCGAAATCGATGACATCACCGAGAGCGATATCGTCATTCCCAAGAGCGAAATCCTTCGCGACACCTTTCGCTCCGGTGGCAAAGGGGGGCAGAACGTCAACAAGGTGGAGACGGCCGTCCGACTCACTCACCTTCCGACCGGATTGGTGGCCGCCTCGCAGGCTCAGCGCAGCCAGGTCCAGAACGAGGCCACAGCCATGACCATGCTGATCTCCAAGCTCTTCGCCCTGAGGCTCGATCAAGCCAAGTCCGACATGGACAAGTTCTACGGTGAAAAGGGCAGCGTGAGCTGGGGCAACCAGATCCGCAGCTATGTCTTCCAACCCTACCGCATGGTGAAAGACTTGCGCACCGGGGTGCAGACGAGCGATGTCCAAGGTGTCATGGATGGCGCCCTAGATCCTTACGTCAACGGATGGCTGCGCGGCGGATGCCCGAGCAAGCGCATGCAAGGTGTGAGCGACGACGAAGAGTGACCAGGCCTGGGCCTTGGGGGTAGCCCAGGGCGTTTAAGCCTCACCCTTCCGGAGCATCCCGGACGGCGGCGTTGTGGAATTATTTATTTCCGACGGCGAGCAGAGTTTCCAGACAAGGTTCCTGCTCCTCCCGCGCCACCTTAGTGATCTCGATCCCCGAGAAGTTGGCCGCCTCTAGCCAGCGGTGAAGATCGCTCTCAGCGAATCCGAGCCACCGATCACCGTACAGTTCGCGCGCCTGCACAAACCGGTGCTTCACCAGATCGAGGATCATCACACGGCCGCCGGGCCGCAGAATCTTGGCCGCAGCCAGAAGAGCCTTCGACGGGTCTTCTGCATGGTGAAGAGCCTGACTGAGGATCACCAAATCGACCGAAGCGGCCTCAATAGGCGGGTTCTGCAAATCACCCTGTCGAAACTCCAAATTCGTCAGCCCATTTTGCCGAGCTTTCTTGGCACCGAACTGGACCATTTTCTCGGAATTGTCCACGGCGATCACCGTGCGACAACGTCGCGCCAGCAACTCGGCCAACAATCCCTCCCCGGAGCCCAAATCTGCCACATCGATGGCCGGCAGCATGCGCAGCAGCAAATGACCAAACGCCTGCCAAGAACGACCCGGCCCGTAGCTGCGATCAAATCGGCCCACCACCTGATTGAAATAAACCTGAGCTTGCTCGTCACGGCGAGCCAGCACCCGACGGAGGTTGAGTTGATCTCCCTCGTGCTCCGGCAACTCCTTGGCCCCCTGCATCGCCAATCGCGTAAACTCCCGCACCTGGACATCCGCCTGTGGATTCAGCCGATAGAAAGTCCGCTTCCCCTCCCGGCGGGAAAGGACCAAGCCTGTCTCAGCCAACAGGCTCAAATGGGTAGAAACCCGCGACTGCCCCAGACTGGTGATTTCTTGGATCTCGTTGACCGGCAATTCCTCAGATTCCAGCAAAGCCACGATCCTCAAACGAGTCGGGTCAGCCAAGGCACGCAAGGATCGAAGGGTGGGGGTCATGGATTCTAAGAACCTACCTCGCTATTGAAACCCTCCAGCGGCCCCAGAACAAGCTTCTCTCACCCCCCGCACCATCGAGAATCGCTTCTCCCATTGTTCGGATCAGGTCAACTTTCCAAGGCAGTAGCAGGACCGGTCCCGCGGAGCCCCGCCACAACCCGACGATTGCCCTCACTTCCGCCCCACCTCTTTGGCAAGAAGGGCCCTTCGAGAATAGTAAAGAGTGTCCCCTTTTGTGTAAATAGGTGAGACCGACCCCGCGACGAGGCGCAGCGGGATCGGTCCGGAGCGAGCATTGGAAGCGA
>JAPLUH010000181.1 GCA_026397675.1 Verrucomicrobiota bacterium | reverse complement strand
CCCCACTCGGTCTGCTCGGCTGGAATCCAAAAAGCGGGCTAACGCGTTGGTGGCCGCAAACCACCGGTGGGGGCGAACATCGGTCGCCCGCATGGATCGGGAGAGAGCGAGTGCGATGAGGTCGGGGACTCCTCTCAGTTCGGATTGCTCATCGGTGCGGAAGGCCAGAGGGCGAGCCAATGCCAGCGGCAGCAGAACAGCCACGGCCAAAACCAACGCCCGGTCGGCCCGTTGTCGCCACGGCACGAGCCCAGGATCAGCCCAAGGCCGGTCGGCACTGCCCGAAAACTGCGCGATTCGCCGTCGGTTGCGTCGCCTTTCCAGAGCCCAGACACCGACGATCATGGCGATCAGGACTGGAATGAGCAGCAACAGCCCAGGGTGCGCGAATCTCATGGCAGTGTCCTCCGCAGGAGCGAGTTCCAAATCCATCCCCCGAGCCACAGCAGTGACCCGAGGGCCACGGGCCAGACAAAAAACTCCTGCCACAGGACAAAACGCTTTTGGATCAGGTCCCGTTTCTCCAGTTGGTCGATGAGGTTGTAAATACCCTGCAGGGCCCGTGTGTCGTTGGCCTGAAAGAACTGGCCACCCGTGATGCGGGCTGCGCGGTTGAGGTCATGGTTGGCGGCGACTGAAGGGACGACCATCTCCGGACCGATGAGGACCGAGTAGAGTTTGACCTTGTCGCGGACCAGTTGCCCGATGATCTCCGAAGCGCGGGGACCGGAGGAGTTGTCGCCATCGGTCACCAGGATGACCACCTTGCTGCGATCGCTGTCCTTGCGCAGGAAGTTTCCCGCGGCCATCACCGCCCAACCAATGCCCGTTCCGGTGGCCAGATCGGTCTGATGCATGGACTCGATGGCCCAGCGGTGATCGAGGGTTAGCGGGCTGACCAAAAAGGGGTTTCGCGCAAAACAAACGATGCCAATCCGATCATTGGGTCGGCCTACGATGAACTTCTCGGTGACATACTCAAGGGCGGCACGGCGTGTGACCCGTTTGCGATCCAATCGGAAATCGGTTTCAGCCATTGAACGGCTGAAGTCGAGCGCCAGCATGATGTCGATTCCCTTGCTCGGGTCGGGCAAATCACCTCGAGGCATCCGTGGTCTGGCGAGGCCGACGATGAGGAGCGCCAGAGGGATTAAGGTCCACAGCGCATGGGTGGCAGCCCTCTGTCGGGCAGGTATGCGGCCCAGGTGGCCGAGGCCGGCTAGTGATGGAATCGCCAGCGACGGAACCGTTCGTGGTCGCCGTCGGAACCAAGCGAGTGCGGGCCACGCCAACAGCCCCAGCAGCACCCATGGGTAGAGGAACTCGATGGCCAGGAGGTCCTTCAAGGGTTGCCTCCTTTATGCCCCAGCGGTAGTTCGGCACACTCTGAAATGAACTGCTCGGCCGTGTCGATGAGTGCGGCCAGTTCGGCTTCAGTGGCGACTCCTTGGGCGAATTTGAGGAGATCGCAGCGGCTTAGAAAATCTCGAAGAGTCGCTCGATGGGCGGTATTGAGGCGTGGGTGAGTCGCCGCCAATTCCAGAAATTCGCGTGAGGTCTGGAAGCGGACCGAGAACGCATACCGGGCCTCCAGGTAACCCCGCAGAATCTCGCTGACCTCGATCGCGAAGGGGTAGGCAATCCAATGGCCACGTTTGGACCGCAGGTCCGCCAGACGTGCCAGAAAGGCCTCATGCGGCGGTGGTCCATCGGGGACGTTTGTAGTGAGCGTCTTGGGTTTTCGCTGAAGCCACCAGCGACGCAGGTTGTAAGCGATCAGGCCGACTAGCACCGGCAGGCTGAAGAGCAGCCACGGATTCTCCCACCATTGAGGCAAGGGAACGAGAGTTAGGTCCTCGATGAGCCGATCGGGTTTCATGGGTACAGCCAATCAGGACTCATGCGATGCGACGTCGCGCGGCGTGGTCGAGGAACCCCTGGAGGCGCTGGGCCCAGGGCTGATCGGTGCGGACCTCCAGTTCCGGGATGCGTCCTCCGCGGAAGGTGGCGATGAGTTGATCTCGTCGGGCCTGCCCCGCCACTCGCCACCCCTCCCGGACACGCGGATCACTGGAATCGACCTCGAGCACTTCGCCAGTCTCGGAATCTTGCAGGAGGACCCATCCGACATCGGGCAGTTCGAGTTCGCGTTGGTCGCTCATCCGCAGAGCCATCATATCATGCCGCTGATTGGAGGCCTTGATGGCACGGGTCCAGCCATCGGTGTCGGGATCGTGGAAATCCGAGAGGACGAAACTGAGCGTCGGTCGGCTGAAGAGGTTGTTCAGAAACTTCAGCGCTGTGCCGATCGAAGTCCCGGAATGCTTTGGCGTGGTGAAGAGAATCTCATGCAGCAGACGGGTGACGTGTGCGCGGGTCTTGCGGGGTGGGATGTACCGTTCGACTCGATCCGAGAAGAGGATGGCCCCCACTCGATCGCCATCCCGCACGGCACTGAAGGCCAGGGAGCCGGCCAGAACGGCGGCCATCTCACGGTGTGATGCAACGCCGGCTACCGGATTGGTTTCTGAGCAGAAGTCTCCGCTGGCTGAGATGTCCACCAGCAGCATGACGACCAATTCTCGCTCCTCGACGTGGCGCTTGATGAAGGGTTTACGCAGGCGGGCGGTGACATTCCAATCAATGCGGCGGACATCATCGCCGGGCACGTACTCGCGTACGTCGGCAAAATCCATACCCCGTCCTTTGAAGACGCTCCCCAATCTGCCACCCATCAGCTGCTCGCTGATTAACCGGGCCCGCACCTCCACGGTCCGGAGGCGTTGGATGTAATCGTTAGGCAGCATGAAGGGTGGGAATTAGTCCGCCGATCGGACTGAGGATGGAGGGAGCCTGGCTCGGTTATTCGGCGGTAGCGAGGTATTCGATGAGGTTGCGGAGGTCTTGCTTGGAGAGCAGCTCACCGAATCCTTCGGGCATCCCTGAAAGCCCTTTCTCGCGACCAGTGATCTCGGATTTCTTGACTGTGATGAGTCCATCTTCGGCCGAGTTGAGCACCAGCTCGGTCGCCGATTCCGATTTGATAACCCCTGCGTAGCTTTGTCCGCCTTTGAGGTTCACGAGTACGTTCTCAAAGCCGACGGCGATCGTGGCGTTAGGATAGAGGATGCTCGTCAGCAGGTAGGCACGCCCGTTTTTCTTGCCCAGTCCGGTGAGTTCCGGGCCAACCTCGCCGCCTTCGCCCTGAACCTTGTGGCAGCGAACACAACTGACCTCGGCTCGTTCGATAAAAACCTTTTTGCCCGCCTCGGCATTGCCCCCAACAAGGCAGGCTTTCCAAGCGGCGGAGGGATCTTTGGCGTCGAGGCGGCTCTGATATTGGCCGAGTAACGTCTTGAGTGACTCACGTGCTCCCGCCGCCTCCACGACATCCAGTTCCAATTCTGGGGCCACAGAGCCAGCCAGCACGCCTTCCATCCAGTTCTTCAGGAGAGCGTCAGCCTCGGCACCCTTTATCGAGCCCAGCGTGGCCAGTGCCGACTGCTTTTCGATCACCGATCCGGAGGCCAAGGCCTTCTCTAGAGGTGCTGTTGACCCGCCACTGGCGGAACTGCCACCGGATCCTGCATTTCGAACTGCGACCGGCGGCACTTCGACGGCAAGTTGGGTGGCTAGGCTGCGGACCTTCTCATCCTTGTCTTCTCTGGCGGCGGCCAGTGCAGGAGCGTAGTCGGGCGTTTGTAGAAGCGACAAGGCCCGCAGGGCGTCTGAGCGAGCGGCCCCGTCAGCGGCTCCCTGAATTACCAGAGCGGACAGCGCGGGCGAAGCCTCGGTGAGTTTGAGGGCCCCTACGGCTCGGGCGGTGGCTGCGCGGACTGGGGCCGGTGCAGAGGTGAGGAGGGCATTCGAGACCGGCTTCAGTGCCTCATTGGGCACCTTTTCAGAACGGGCGAAGGCGGTCGGGCGCCAGAGTCCGCTGATGCGGTCGCGGCCAGAATTGGCTGGCCACTGGCTGAGGGCGTCGAGGGCCTCGGCTCGGAGAGTCACCGGGGCGTCCTCGCGGGTCGCATAGGTGGCCAGGGCTTTGGCAGTGGCCTCGGTGCCAAAGCGGTAGTTAGCGTTGAGGACCCGACGCATCAATGGGGCCTCGGTAAGGCCGGGGCGCTCGACCAAGCGCGCCAGGGCCTCCAGGGCTCCCGGAATGGGCTGGTCATTGATGGCGCGAGCCGCCTCGGTAACGATTTGAGGTGATGCATCCGCAAGAAAGGAAGCGATCTCATTGCGTTCCAGTTTACGCATCGCCAGCAGGATTCCCATGCGCACCGATTCGTTGGGGTGCCGCACGTGGTTGATCAGCGCGTCGATGTCGTTGGCTCCGATGAGGGCCACCACTCCGGCGTGTCGCAGATAGGGATCCTGGTCGGCGTTTTCCACCAGCAAATTGAAGATGGCCGGAATGGATTCTCTGCGGCCCAGTTTGCCCAAAGCGATTGTGCTGAGGGTTCGAGTATGCAGATCGCTGTCGGAGGTGAGTCGGATCAGGGCCTCGTAAGAGCGACCGTAGCGAGCATCGCCGAGCACGGTGGCAGCCACGGCGCGGACCTTCGCATCGGTGTCGGACAAGAGGGGGATTAACCGTTCCAATGACTCCACTCGGGAGCCCGACGCACTCGTGTTGTGCTGGGCGCGGGCGACTTGCCCGATGCCCCAGATGCCATGCAGACGAGCCTGGACGGTTTTGCCGGAGAGGGCCGCTTTGAGCAGGGACTTGTCGTCGTGACGCGCGGCGAGCTCAAATTGGGAGCCCAGTCGGATCCGGTAATTGGGGTGCAGGAGCCCCTTGGCCAATTCGCTGGTGGATCGCTGAGAGAAGCCGGCTGCCAAAAAGGACTGTGTCTCGCGGACCAATTGCGACTGGGAATGGCGCGGGTCGGAAAAGCGGTAGATGCGTCCCTTGCCCACGGGTTCCCAGCCGTCGAACCAGTCGAGCACCCAAAAAGAGCCATCGGGACCCCAATGGCCATCGGTGGCATTGACTGACCAGATAAACTTCTGGTCGTCCACGATCTCGAAGCCCGCGCCCTTGGCCTTGTGCTTGAATTTCCATAACCCAGAGCCACTGGAGCTGCCTCGAAAATCACACAAGGTGAACGTGTCGTTCCACTCGGGACCGCTGCCGGTTCCCTCGTAATAACTGACGCCGCTCGGGCCGGAGGAAATATTCTTGATGGGAGGGGTCAGGTAGGCCGGCTGGGAGTCGTTTTGCGGATGCCACATCTTTTCAGAATTCCATGCGCCGCGGGGATTGGGAGCATTACGGCCTTCGAGGAATTGCCAACCGATGCGCCAACCGCTGTCACCGCCTTCGACCAACCAAGTCCAACGAGCCTGATCGCCGCCATCTGAATTGTTGTCGCCGGTGAAGAGATTCCCCCACGCGTCGAAGACCATGTCCTGCGGATTGCGAAGGCCCTGGTAGACCATCTCGAGGTGCGAGCCGTCGGGTTCGCAACGGAAGACCGCCCCGCTGTCTGGGGTTCCGACCATGTGACCTTCAGTTCGGATCATCGAGGCGCGATCACCGATCGAAAAGTAGAGTCGGCCATCGGGTCCAAAGACCAAACCATGCAGGTCGTGCCCGAGAAAACCGACGCGGATCCCGTGTCCGTAGCTGATGCTGCGACGTTCGTCGGCGACGCCGTCTCCATCCGCATCGCGGAGTCGCCAGACATTGGGAATGTTGGCAAAAAACACATCCTTGCCCCGCGCCAGGACACCGGCGGCCACGCCGTCGAGTGGGGTGGCAAAGTTCTCGGCGAACACCGTAGAGATCGTGGCTTTGCCGGTGCCCTGAGGATCTCGGAGGAGGCGAACGCGCTCCGTGTTGGTGTAATAGCCCGCCATTTGATCGGGCTTGAGGTGCCGTTGCATCATTGCCATGCGGTCATCCACCGACTTGCAGGCGAGGTCCTCATCGAGCCAGTCCATGATGCCCCGGATGTCGGGGACTCCCCGCCATGCGCGGAAACTCTCAGCGACGAAGACTCGGCCGTCATCAGCGACGTCGAAAGCGACACCGTGGGCGACATTGGGTTCAGCTGCCCAGAGTTCGGCCTTCCAACCCGCCGGGTAAGTGAAGCGCTTGATGGCGCGTTCGGCCTCGTCCGAGGCGGCTGCGATCGTCGGGGCTTTGAACGATGTCTGTTGAGGCCCGAGCTTGTGTTGGGCGTGAGCGGGAACCGCGAGGGTGATGGTGGAGGCTCCCAGAGTAATGGCTGCCAAACAGCGGCGGAGTGTGGCGGACGTAACAGGCATAAAGTATTAGAAGGTATGAAGGATGTCGGGTGAAGCAAGCGACCGCTGGCCCTGAATAACAAAAATCCCCGTCACCTGAGTGCGGGGATTGTATGGGGATTAGCCAAGCCGAGTGCCGTGGACCGCGAGATGGGGCCTTGGAGATCAGCGCCGGCGGGTGACAATGGCCCAGGCAGCCAGACCGAGTCCGGCCAAAGCCCAGGTTCCTGGCTCGGGCACCGTCGTCGGCATCACATCGAGCGTGATGGCATCGAGGCTCAGGTGTTCGCCAGTGGCCTTGAAATTGAGGGTGAAGTCGTTGACTCCCGGGTCGGTAATGTTCCAGGTGTAGGCCAGCGAAATATTATTACCCGGAAAACCTTGGGCGGGGGAGATGGCCAGCGTCGTGGGGGTGCCGCCGAGCGATACAGATTTGCTCTGGGAAACGTAATTCAGGCGCAGGCCCGAATAATCGATTTCGGTGCCGAGTGTCCGGATCTGGAAAGAAATCTGAGCGATCGGCTGGAGGCTTGCATAGTGGAGATTGAAATTGGCTGTGCCGCCGACGCCTACATAGATGTTGCCGCTGCCGAGCACTGCGCCGACGGGGTCTAGCTGGGTGAGTGTCGCTCTAGTGCCCGTGTTGAAACCGCTCATGTCTGGCTGGTTGGCGACATTGTAGCCCGAGGAGAATCGATCCCATCCGGCGACCTCGGTGCCGGTGACTCCTCGGAAATAAGGAGCATAAAAGCCGTTGGTACCGGCCGAGGCATTGGGAATCAACGTGGCAGCGACCAAGGCTGCGGCGAAAAATGATTTCTGGATGTCCATGATGATCGGGAGTGACTTCGGGTTTTGCCCGGCTTCCGGGTTGAACCAAACGTTATGAATAGGTTGCACAGAGACTAAAATTGGCGACTCAAAATTTTTCCATAAACTTTCCGGTAGGCGTGTCAGGCCGACTTGCGGCGGATTCCCACGATCCGGAAGGCTGCCTGCTGGAGAACGAGCGCTTCGTCTAGATCGGCGCTGACGAGTTTGCGGTTGGCCTCCAACAATATGCCCATCGCTTCAACCAATTCCTCAGTCCGATAATTGGCGGCTTGTTTCATGGCTTGGAACAACACGAAGGGGTGGGATGCCAGTGGGTTGAAGCGTCGGTCCGTTGGCATCGAAGAGGTGGGAATTCGATCGAGCTGGCTTTTGAACGAATTGTAGTCGCGGGAGGGTTTGAGTGAACCGTTGGACAACAACTCCTTGAGCATCAGCAGCGAGCGAACCTTTGAAATCAGCCCATAAAGGAGCCCGATCTCGGACTTACGTTTGTCGGTGCCCACTCGAATTTCCCACAATTCCTCATCCAAAGTTCGCAGGAGTTTGGCTAAATCACGGTCTCCTAACGCCTCGGCTAGGGCGAAGGCTCGAGCGATCTTCTGCCGGGAAACGCACAGTTGAATGTCGCTCAGAGTGACGGTGTTCCGCTGACCGGTGTACAGAGCGAGTTTCTCGCACTCGGAGGCCAGCATCCGCAAGTTGGGACCAACCCGGTTGACCAGTTCAGCCAGAGCCTCGTCATCGGCCTCTTTTCCGGCCTCGCGCAGGATGCGAATTGCTTCGGATTCGGCCTTGCCGGCCCAATCCTTGTCGTCCTGAGAGAGGGCTGCGAAGAATTCAACGGTTCCCTGTTTCTCGAACGCTTTAAAGAAAGCCCGGCGTTTATCGGGTTTGCCTGCCGAAATGAGCAGGCGGACGCCGACCCATCGAAAGGCCTTAAGGGTTTCGGCCAATTCGGCGAGA
This sequence comes from Verrucomicrobiota bacterium, assembly GCA_026397675.1. GTDB lineage: Bacteria > Verrucomicrobiota > Verrucomicrobiia > Limisphaerales > UBA9464 > SXXZ01. Next base: position 1,010 of record JAPLUH010000181.1, on the reverse strand, counting down.
GCCGAGGTAACGGAACTGGAACCGGCAGTTCGGTCTTCGCCCAAGAAATTGCAGTTTTGGAACCACACCACCTTCGCACCTCCGAAGAACGGCAGCGTGTTCAGAGCTGCGTGCAGTTTGGCGATCTTTTGTTGCGCCTCTCCGGCATTGCCGGCGGTGGCGTCCAGAACCTCGTGATCCATCCCACCGAGTTCCGAGCACCACTGTTCGTACAGGGATCGAGCTCGTTGTTTGACCGAAAAATCATCATCCCCGCAGACCAGAACCATCGGGGCCGGGTTGGACTCGTCAGGAGAGGTGGTGGGAGCGGATCGAGCTGCCATCAAGCCTGTTCGCCGGGTTCTTCGCTGTCGTCTTCGCCTGCATCCTCCTGTTCATTGGCGCCGGCCAAATGATCGCTCATGTCTTCCACATCATGGAAAAGGCTCCGTGTTACGAAAACGGGACGTTTGAGGGCACTGGCCAAGGCTAAGCAATCGCTGGGTCGGGCGTCGATCTCCACTAATTTTGTACCTAGCTCGTTTTGTTGGCGCAGGATCAATCGCGCGAAGAACGTGGAATTCTTCAGAGAGGTGATCACTACTCGTTCCAACTCGATCCCAAAGCCCTGAAAAACCAGGCCCATTAGATCATGCGTCAGCGGCCGATCTTTCGGTGTGCCTCGCAGAGCCATGCCAATCACCAGCCCCATGCTTTGTTCGACTTGGATGACGAACACCTTCTCATCGTTGCCGATGAACAAGGCGCAGCCGCTGTTGGCGGGCAGGATGCCGCGGATCTTCACCGGAATGACGTCATTCGCCATGGCGACAGAATAGGAACGGCTGCCGGGCCAACGCAAGCAAGCGTCCGGCATACAGGCCTCCTGATTCGCATTTAGGGACAGGCTAGGGACAGGCTAGGGACAGGCTAGGGACAGGCTAGGGACAGGCTAGTGCAGTGTCTCTGATTTGTCTTTATCAATTTGTTGGCTTCGTGCCAGAGCTTCCCGGGCTCGGTGGATTTTCTCC
>JAPLUH010000441.1 GCA_026397675.1 Verrucomicrobiota bacterium | reverse complement strand
GACAGAGTCTGGAATGCAGGTATCAGCGGGCGGTATTCGGATGAGCAAGTGGAAGTGGTTAGACATCATGCAGTAGGTGATGATTTCCACGCCACAGAACTGAGCTAGAGGGAAGAGCAGATCGACCAGGCGTTGTTTAGCGAGGTCATCGAGCAAGAACTGCCCCCCGACGGTCCGAGAAACGCAGTGATAAACCGCCCCGGCCTCCTTGATTCGCGCCCTTCGCATAACCTGAACCTAGCCAGTCATCTTCTCCAGTCAACACAATAAACCTGTCACCATGTTGTTTTTTGTTGGGAGAGGAGTTGGTGCCAACCGCTCTGGAGGCCGGGATTGCTGCGGTCTTGGATGCGGATGCTCTGAGCGCGTTTTCCGATGAGCCTGAAGATCTATTTAGGTTGCTGCACCCGGGGTGTCTGCTGACGCCGCGCTTGGGGAAGTTTTGCCGGATTTTCAAGGATTTAGGGTCGGAGTTGGAGGCACTTCGGGCTCATGGAAAAGCTGACGGTTCTGCTGGGGATGATCTACGGGGCGAGATTGTGAAAGCCGCAACCCATCGGTGCGGGTGCTCGGTGCTTCTCAAGGGGACGAGTACTTGAATCGGCGCTTCGGATGGCAGCTTGTGCTGCGTCAGGGCTCCACAGGATGGATCCGCCGCTTGGTTAGCGACCGCCGGTTAGGGGATGTCTTGGCAGGTTTTTGGACCGGCTGGATGGCCCGAGGGATGAAACCGATGCTCGCCGCTGATGTTGGGGCCCGATTGCGCCCGGAATGTGGCCCATATTTGGGTCCAGGTCTGATTGCAGAGGACCTTCCCGAAGCCATTCCCGAAGTCTTGCGCGCCGTCGGATGCGCTCCTATCCAGGACGGTTGATTTCTTAAAACTGGAAGATTAGTGCATCCAATCTCCAGCTGGCGGCGGATAACTCGACAACAACAGAGCCTCAACACCGTGCAACCCCGCCCAGAATTCCGGTCTCCGATCCCTTCCCCGGGCGGATCTGTGGTCCGATCTGGGCTGGCGGATGGTCTGGATACCGGCGAAGACGTTCGCCTGATTGCTCAGATCGCAGACGGCCAGAACGGTGCGTTGTCCGAACTTTATCGGCGGAGGGGTGGGCCACTTTTTCGGTTTCTTCAACGAATTCTGGGTGAGGATCCTGATGCTGAGGAGATTTTGCAGGATGCTTTTGTGGCCATTTGGCGTCGGGCAGGCGGTTATGATCCGGCCAAATCGGGCCCTCTGACCTGGATGATGATGATTGCTCGTGGCCTTGCGCTGGATCGTTTGAGGCAGCGTTCCCGTAGGCTTTCAGGCTTTGAGCGCCTCAAAGCTGCCGATTCAGGACGTGGGGCGGGCGAGGATACTTCCTCCGCGCATCTAGAGGCCGATGAGGACGCCCGCCGTTTGGGATCGGCTCTGTGTTCTTTGCCCGAGACTCAGCGCACGGTCATCGAAATGGCATTCTATCGTGGATGCACCCAAGAGGAAATCGCGCAGGCTACTGGCGAACCTTTGGGGACCATCAAGGCCCGAATCCGACGCGGGATGCTTTCCCTGCGCCTCCGACTCCAAAATCGCCATGAATGATTCCACCCACCGGGCGATGGTCGCCTCCGAGGAGCAAGCCAGTCTGTATGTTCTGAACCTCCTCGATACCGACGATCGGCAACTCTTCGAGGTCCAGCTTCGACGCGATACGGATCTCCGGGGCATGGTCCAAAGATTTCAGGCTGGCCTTGAGACCGAAGTCTTTGCCGAAACGGCACCGCCCGCACCGGCTCGTATTTGGGCGAAAATTTTGGAGCGAACCCGAATGGACGGAGCTCAGGTGTTGATGTTCCCCAGGCCGTTCCGCCGATGGGCGCAACGGTTGTCTGCAGCGGCCGCGTGCCTGGCTCTGGGCTCTATCCTTCATTCGTGGTGGCTGACGACGCGCTATCCTCCCATGGGTGTGGCTGGGCATCCAGGCCTTCGGTCCTCAACCCGAATGGTGTCCGCGGCGTCAGCTGTCGAAGCTCATCAGGAGCCTGTATCTATGGCTGTTGCGACCGTCCCGAAGGCGGATCGTCCTTCCACAAACGGCTCGGGTATCGGGTCCAATGCAGGGGACACACATTCCGATTCAGAACACCCGCTCGAGGCCGCCAATGCGGTTTTGAAAGGCAAGATCCGGGCATTGAACTCCCAGTTGGCCGACCTGACCCAATCGTTGAACCAAGCAATGATCATTCCTTCTGGCGTGAGCCGTTTGTATGTCTTTTCGCTCGGTCAGCAAGAGGCGCCCACCGGCATCCCATCCAATTTGGCGGATGCCCCGGGGCGAACAAACAGCCTCGCGGAGTCTCTGGCCCGGATGGCCGGTGAACGAATGGCCTTGGCGTTGAACAGTTCTGCTGGTTCTGGTTTGGCGTTGGACGGCGCGAGCCGCTCCGTATCGTCCATTGTTGCCGGTAATCCAGTCTCTTCCGAGGTGGAGCCCGTGGGCAAAGTCGCTCTGATGCCCGCCCAACCCGTACCGGTTGAAACTGCGACCTCGGGGCTCCCTAACCTGACCGCTTCGACCGTTGCCGATCCGATCTCAGCCAGCAGGTCTGCGGCCCGATCCAATTCGGCTGGGATCAGCCCCATCGTCTTCAGTGCTCCGGATTCCGGGTTGTATGCCGTGGCGGTTCCGACCGCACCTCCGACGGGTCAGTACCAACTGTGGATTCGAGCGGTGGATGGAACCATATCGAGCCTTGGGGTGCTGACCCCGTCGTCGAGTCCGGTGTCGGTGGTCACCTTCGAGCACGGTTCAGCCGACGGAATGTTCATGTCTCTCGAACCGGTCGGTGGTTCGTTCCAACCTTCCGGACCCATGGTCGGCGCTCAAAATCCAGTGCTTCCCGGATTGGGTCGCCCCTGAATTTGTCTCCTGCATTCTACATAGAGACATCTCTATTTTATTGTTACCTTATAACCATTAAATTTAAAAAATCTATGAAAGCTCTCTCGTTATGGCTTTTCGCTGCGATGTTCGCCGTCGCAGCCATGGTGGCAACCCAGGCGCAGCAATCCAACGGGCCTAAGTCTGCTGCTCGGATTTCGGGCATCCGCTCAGTTCAGACCAACCTTGTGGTGACGGTCGATGTACCCACGGGTGTCCGGCGGATCACCTTGGAGTCTCGTCCGCGACTCGGGGGCGGCACCTGGAAACCTCGTGCGGTCCTCAATCCGACCAATGATTTGCCGCAGGTAACGATGACAGTTTCTGCGGCCGAGGGCAGTGAGGTGCTGCGTGTGGTCACCGATGACACGCTCTCTCTGGGGGTTCCGTCTCAATTTTTTCAGGGCAGCGAGAAGATTGCCGCGCAAATCAGTCCGACTCAGCCCGCGCAGTTTGGGTCCCGCAATTTTGTGGCCAATGAGGCGCTCGTGCCAGGTCAGGCGGTCACGGACCGGAATTCCGCGTCGACTACGACCGTCCAGGAATCCGATATCTGGAAGTTCTCGGGTAACACTCTCTATTTTTTCAACCAACAGCGGGGCTTACAGGTGATCGATGTCACTCGCCCGGCCAGTCCGGTAATCCGCGGTGTTTTGCCGGTGGTGGCCCGCGGTGATCAACTTTATGTGCTGCCCGCCAGCGATGCGTCCGGGGATTGGTTAGCCCTCCTGACCCAACCGGAATGTCGTTGGGATGCCACCGAGATCGTTTTGGTTCAATCAACCGACCGAGGTCCGCAGGCGGGAGTGAACGTGATGCTGCCGGGGTATCCGGTGGAGAGCCGCTTGGTGGGCAACGTTTTGGTCGTCGCCAGCCAGGGATGGACTAACCGCCCGGTGTCCGCTTCGGATCCCCAAGGGGCTACAGTCTTCGAGTCGCTGACATGGGTGAGCGCTGTGGATCTCGCCGATCCCGCCAAGCCCGTGCTCCGGTCTAGCGTGGAATTCAAGGCCATGGCGCAGGCCATCCACGCCACGGACCGCTACCTGTTTCTCGCCACCACCGTCGATGCAGGCGGGGCGTTAGATCCGGCCAATCCCAAGGAACCACTGCCGCCGAGCTATCGGGTAACGATTTTTGACATTGCTGACCTCACTGGGTTGATCCGCCAAGTGGGCGTGTTTAACACCGTTGGTCGAGTGACAGATAAGTTTAAGTTCGGTCTGAATGGCGAAGTTCTGAGCATCGTTTCTCAGATTGATGCGCGTTGGCGTTCCAATGGTACTTCGGATCCATCGGTGGTGAGCTTGGAGACTTTTTCGCTGCAAAACGCGTCTAAGCCCGAACGGTTGGCCCGTCTCAACTTGGTGACCAATGAGTCGGTTTTTGCGACTCGCTATGACGGTGCCCGCGCCTACGTGGTGACGTTCCGGCGCGTAGACCCGCTCTGGATCATCGATCTTTCTGATCCCAAAGTGCCCAAGATCCGTGGCGAATTGGAAGTGCCCGGATGGTCCACCTACATCGAGCCCATGGGCGATCGCCTGATTGCTATGGGCGTGGAGTTGGGACGGGCAGTGGTTTCTCTCTTCGATGTGTCCAATGCCGATTCCCCGAAGTTGGCAGCCAAGGTTTTCCTCGGAGATGGCTGGTCTTGGAGCGAGGCCAATGCCGACGAAAAGGCTTTCCGTGTTTTCCCCGACCAGGGCCTTGTCTTGTTGCCGTGGCACGGACGGCAGGGAACTAACGGATGGTTCCAGGGCGTCCAGTTGCTCGATTTTACCAAGGACTCACTGAAGCTGCGGGGTACCATCAATCATAACTCTGCGGCACGTCGTGCGGTCCTTCTAGACAACCATGTTCTGAGTCTCTCCGGGGGCGAATTGGTCTCGGCTGCCATTACCGATCGGGATCATCCGGAAGTGCGTTCGGTGCTGGCGCTCTCGGAGTCAGTGGACCAGCTCTTTGTTCAGGGCGATCGCATGATCCAAATCTCCAATGGCTCTTGGGATGCGTCTCTTCAGGCACAAACTGCGCCCCGTTTGCGACTGAGTCTGGCTTCGGATCCTGACACTGCTATTAGTTCGTTGACCCTCACTAACCTGCCGCTGGTGGGAGCCGACTTGAAAGACGGACGCCTTTACCTCCTGCACCGGGGGCCGGACACCTACCGGGTCGATAAGGCCGGCACCACCAATGAAGTTTGGACGACGATTCCGGGTGAGACGTTGCTTCAGGTGGTTGCGATCCAGAACGACCGGCTGGATATCGTGGGCCGATCAGCCCCTTCCAAGGTTTCGGCGGCAAGCTGGGGGCGGTACACGGCTTATTGGCCGACACCCCGTTCGCTGGTCTGGGTTCAGGAGGGTGGCTACATGTCTGCGATGTGGATGCGGGGTGGAATGCTCGTTGGAGGTGACATGATGATCGCTCCAGGCCGTGGCTGGTGGTTTGGTGGTGGGAATAACCGCTGGCTGGCGGTAGATGTGACGCGCTCCGAATCCCCCATCTTCGCCGGTGACTACTTGCTGGGTGAGGGTGGCTCGGTCAGTTCTGTCACCGTCAGTGGAGGTAAGGTATTCGCCTCCTTGGCCCGCTATGAGTGGGTGCCGGCGGTTAAGCCTACCGGGGCTACAATCAGCTCGTGGTGGGAACAGCAGGGAGGTTGGGTGACCGAACACACCTTGCGCGTTCTTGATGCGGCGGATGCATCGGAACCGGTGCTCCGAGATTCGGTGCTGCTGCCCGGAGAACTCAAGGGGGTCTCGCACGGAGGCTCGGTGCTCTATTGCCGGGTCGAATCAAACACCATCAAGGGATTGACCTCGGTGGCTCTTCAGGCGTTGGGCTATGATGGAATCAAGGCCCGACGCATCGTAGAGCGTGAGCTTCCCGACTTGGGTGCTTATCCGGTCGCCGTATTGGCTGATGGCCGCATTGCGGTCGGTTTCGAACAGGGGACTGCTCTGGAGACCTGGGCCTTGGACACCGGTGGAAGCCTGAAGACAGTCGCACCTGGTGTGAAATTGGGTTTCACCGTGAACCGGTTCTTGGAGTTCGATGGCGCGTTGCTCGGGGAGGGGGATGGCTCGCTGATCCTCGTCGACACACTTGCCAATCCGCTTCGTGTCCAGGCTCGGGGCGAAAGACCCTGCAGTTTGTGGCTCGATCGATCTAACCTCGGTATTCCGACTTCCGGAGGTCTTTGGGTGGCCCGCGGCGTTTCGGGAGCCTGGTGGTTGCCATTCAGGAATCCCTGATTGGGCGCAGGATAAGGGGTAGCTCACGGCCGGGTTGCTTCCTGATATTTCTCCTCCTAGGTGAGGTCTTTGATCCTCATCGGGGGAGAGATATTGGGAATTCGGTGGGAAAGCCTTGACTCGATTGGGCAGTGAGTTCGAATTGTTCAACCCCCAGTTTGATTCGATTGCAAAAGTGCGTCGGAAGATTGAAATTGCACCAAACCCTCTATGAATCCCCCCATTGACAGCACCGCTGACCGCCGCGCCGCGTTCACTCTTATCGAGTTATTGGTGGTCATAGCAATTATCGCAATTTTGGCCGGCATGCTGTTGCCGGCCTTGGCCAAGGCGAAGGAAAAGGCCATCACGATCCAGTGCCAGAACAACGTGAAGCAGATCACTCTCGGCACCCATATGTACGTGGGCGATTCGGCCGACTACCTGCCCGAGCCCAATTGGAATTCTCCGTGGCTCAAGAAGGGGTGGTTGTACGACGCCACCTTGGGCGCACCGCCGGACCTCACCACAGCGCGTTGGAGTACCAACATTTCTAAGGCCTATGAGACTGGTCTCTTATACGCCAACATCGGAAGCCCGGCCGTGTTCCGCTGCCCCGCCGACCGCACCAATAAGCCTGCGTGGAAAAGTCGGTCTCAGAAAATGTCCAGTTACCTGATGAACGGTGCTGTGTGCGGTTTTGGAGGTGTCTCTCCGGGTTCTTACAAGTCTTCTCAGTTCGACCCCAATGCCATCATCTTGTGGCAGGCCCTAGAGACCAATCCTGGCGATTTTAATGATGGATCCAGCAGCCCGGCGGAGGGAATTACCCGCACCCATTCCATCGGAACTACCGTGGGTGTCGTGGACGGGCACACCGAATACCTGAAGACCAAACTCTTCTACGCCGAGGGCAATCTGGCTGCCAAGAATCGGCTCTGGTGCAATCCGGCCACGCCTAACGGACGCTGAACCTGTTCTCGATTCCTAAGATGATTCTCCGTTGTTCCACCCCGCTCGGACTGGCCTTGCTCGTCCTCATCGCCACCGCCTGTAAGAAGGAAGATCCCATGGCGGAGCTGGAGAAGTCGGCTGCGGCCATGGAAAAGGCACCGGCTGCTCCGGTCGATGGGGCTGCTGAGGCTAATCCCGGCCCCGCTCCGGCCGAGCAGGTCAAGAAAGCCATCGCGGACTTCAAAGCCGGCAAGATGGAAGACGCTGTGACGCGCCTTCAATTGCTGCGAGGTCAGTCAGTCATGTCGCCCGAGCAACGCATGGCCCTTCAGGACAATATCGCATCGGTGATGCAGGAGGTTTATGCGTTGGCCCAGAATGGCGATGTTCGAGCCAAGGCTGCTGTGGCGCAGTATGAACGAATGCAGACGGCGCGGTGACCGGCAGACGGCGCATCGACCCGGTTCTGCTGAACCGGGTCCCTTCTGCGGCTCGAACTACCGATTGTCTGGCTTGCCGTTGCTCAGGACTCCACGCAATAGACTTCAGGGAGCCTTGATGTCAGCGGCCGCGTGAAAACCGACGAAATCGGTGAGTTTGAAAATCGCCGTCTCCAAAAGTTCAACGCCTCATCAATCGGCCGTCTTCTTGTTTGTTGCCCAAGCGGATCCCGATTCGGTCTATAGGGCCTTGAACGCATTCGGGTGCCATTGGAAGAAGTAGGAAACGCGGTCGCTCAATCCGGAATCCCCCCTCCAAGAACAGGGCAAAACCGTGGTTTTCAAGCCGGCAAATTTCCGTAGGTTCCTGAACGTCGCTAACACCTTGAGCAGGGGCCGGTCGCGAGGGCCAGTTTGAGCACCGCTGAGAGGGCCCTGAGAGGCGAAGATCAGTCTTCGGTCGGCTCTTCGTCTGGTGACTCCTGTGGCCTCGTAGACTGGGCCGGGGATGTTCCCAGGTTCTCAGATTCCTCCAGCACCGGTTCCTCAGGCGCTTCGACTGACGGGGCCTCCGGGGGTGCTAGCTCCACTTCGATCTCGCCGAAGTCTTCGCTCTGGATCACTTGCAGGTGGCGGAGTCGAGTGAGCTCCAGCATCGCCAGAAAGGTGACCACCACTTCGCTGCGGCTGCGCGCCTCGGCAAAGAGGTCGCTGAAGCGAAAACGACCCTTCTCTTGGATCAGCATCCGGAGTGCCGCCATTTTCTCCGAGACGGTGTAGGGATCGGCCTGAATCTCTCGGACATCGTCGCGTTCGCCAAAGCGCTTTAGGATGACACTGACGGCCTGAATGAGCTCGAAAATCGAGACAGGCTCCCGCCGCTGGGGTTCGATCTCTGGAAGAACGACCTGTGCCGATCGATGTTCATAGACCTGATCCATCCGGGTTTCTAGCGACTGAAGCTCGGCGGCGGCGTCTTTAAACTTCTTGTACTCGACCAACCGACGGATGAGCTCAAAGCGAGGATCCTCTTCGTCCTCTTCGCCGATCTGGGCTTCGGGTTTTTGGTCGGCTGGCAGGAGTTCCCGGCTTTTGATGTAAATCAGGGTTGCCGCCATCACGAGGAACTCGCCGGCGATCTCGAGGTCCAGTTCCCGCATCTGGTCGATGTAGGCAACGAACTCCGAGGCGATCCGAGTGAGGTTGACCTGGTAAATGTCGACCTCCTGCTTCTTGACCAAGTGCAGCAACAAATCTAGAGGCCCTTCGAAGACGTCGAATTGGACCCGGTATTCGTTCATCAGCCCGAGCGGTATCTGTTTCCAGCGTGAGAGATCCACGGTGGAACCCGGAGGATCTAGGGGCAGAAAAGGATCCGATTCGGGGACGGGAATGGGGGCAGGGGTCAGGTCGGGGTTCATGGCCTGGGTGTCACGTTTTTTTAGTGAACCACCAATGACACGTGGCGGTGCCCGGCTTTTTCGCTCATCCAAGAACGCAGCAGGTCTACGATCCAGGCTGACCACTTTCGGCACTCCGGGCACCAGTGTTTGCGTCCGGTAATCATTTTAACGCAGCCGCGCAGGCCCGAGAATTCGACGGTTTGCGGGCTGGATTCGAGGGCTGCGGTCAATTGTAAGAGCAGGGCCTTTTGAAAGGCCAACTCGCCCAGTTCGCCCGACTCGACGGCGATAGCCTGCAAATCTCCGCGCCAGACCACTTGAGGCGGTACGGCCGCTTCCTCGGGTACCGAAACCGGGAGGGGGATGGTCGACACCTCTGCTGTCAGTCCCAAACCCTGGAAGACCTTGGTCAATGCCTTGGTAAATTCGTCCACCGTGACATGGCTCTTTCCGAGTTCGTCCTTGAAGTAATGGAGCACTCCGGCCGCTGCCTGCTTCATCCACTCGGGATCCACCTGATTGGCCGCGTTCCCGGCCAGTTCGAAGGTCAGGTGTTCTACGGAGCAGGGGATGTAATGCCCCCCCTCTTGAGCGACCAAGAGAAAGTCATCGCGGAGCGCGATCATGACGGGCGTTTCCCTTTGGCTGCCGCCTCGGCTTCGGCGATCAATTCCAATTGTCGCTTGTCAGCGATCGGCAGCGAGCCCAAGCGTTCGACCTCGCTGACAAAATCGGTGGCCTCCTCAAAGTTTCGGTAGATGCTGGCAAAGCGGACGTAGGCCACCGGATCGAGATTTCGTAGTTCCCTCATCACCCGCTCGCCGATCGTACGGGAGGTTGTTTCACGATCGAAGCCCTCGACTAAGCCATCTTGGATGCGTTCGACGGCACTGGCGATGTCATCTTCGGAGACCGAACGTTTTTGGCAGGCCCTCTGGAGGCTGGAGGTCAGCTTTTCTTTGGAAAACACCTCACGCCGTCCATCTCGTTTCACGACCATTAATGGGTCGTGTTCAATTTGCTCGTAGGTGGTGAAACGGTTCTCGCAGGCCAAGCATTCGCGCCGACGCCGTATGGTGGCCCCTTCTTTGGAGGATCTGGAGTCGATGACCTTGTCATCCTGACCGCCGCATTTGGGACAGCGCATATTTGGAGGTAACGATCAATCGGCAGTGGCCTACGACGAGGTAAGCCACTATCGGTAGTGTCGTCAAACCGTTTGCAGGGAAACTTGCTCACAATGGTGATCGGGTTGGGGCGGCGTTTGGGCTCGCGGGTTCAGCAGTTTGAACCGGAGACCTGACAACGGCCGTGGATTGGGTAGCCTGTCCCTATGAGCAAGACCTTGGTGGAGGTTCGAGGGGTTTCCAAATCGTTCCGGACGGGTGATCATAAGGTCCGGGTCTTGGATGAGGTCCAAATGAGCGTAGCTGCTCAGGAGAGCGTGGCCATTGTCGGCCCCAGCGGATCCGGCAAGAGCACCCTTCTCAACCTGTTGGGAACGTTAGATCAACCAGACCAGGGAACCATCGTGATCGACGGCAAGAACCTGGCCATGATGGCTGGAGATGAATTGGCGAGGTTCCGCAACCGCAACATCGGCTTCGTTTTTCAGTCCCACCACTTGCTGCCACATTTGACGGTCCTAGAGAATGTTCTGGTTCCGGTGCTAGCCCAGGAGTCCAAGGTGAGTGAAGAGGTCCTGCTCCGTGCCACGCAATTGCTCCAAAGAGTGGGGTTGGCAGACCGCGAAAAACACCTGCCGGGTCGCCTCTCCGGCGGGGAGCGTCAGCGTGCGGCGGTGGTGCGGGCCTTGATCAACCAACCGCGCCTGATATTGGCCGATGAGCCCACCGGAGCCCTCGATCGTGTTTCTGCGGCGGAGGTCGGTCGCTTGCTGCTCGAGCTCAATCGCGAGCACGGAATCACCCTCATCGTGGCCACCCATTCCGAAGAACTTGCGGCGCGGTTGGATCGGGTGCTTTCGATGGAGAATGGCACCCTCGTTTGAGGGCGGTCCAGAAATGTGTCTTCCTTCGTTGTGGGGCTTTGCCAGACGGGAAGGATTGAAGTTTCGCCAAGCTACGACCGATCCCTCATGGTCGCCCCATGATTGAGCGACGGGATTGGAAACCCGAGGAAGTTCTCCGACTGACCCTTCGGGTACTCATCGGCTTCGTGTTGTCTGGCCTCCTTCAGTCACTGGTCATGCATCCGAATGCCTCCGGTAAAACTCTCTTGGAACCCTGGAAGGCGTTGGTTCTCGGTCAGCTGTGTTTCCATGCCATCGTGGTGGCGGCGATGATGAGTTTCATGAGGAATCAAGGCCGCACATGGAGCGAAGGCTTTGGATTGCAGGTGGGAGGGAGTGCTCGCGCGGTGGGAATGGGTGTTCTGGCGGGGTTAGCCTTTCTCCCGGCGGCCTACGGACTGCAGTGGGCCATCGGTTCTTGGCTCCAGACGATGGGGGTCGAATTGCCCGCGCAGACGGCTATCGGGATTCTCACCGAAGCTGATACCTGGGGGCGTGCTGCGATCTTCTTCACGGCCGCACTGGGTGCTCCCTGGGTGGAAGAGATGCTCTTTCGAGGCGTGGCCTTTCCGTTCCTCCAAGACCTCGGATGGCCCCGTGTGGCTTTGTGGGGCACAGCGCTCGCCTTCGGCTTGATCCATGCCAACCGGAGTGTTTTGGTGCCGCTGACGGTCTTCGGCTATCTCCTGAGCCTGCTGTATCGGAACTCTGGAAATCTCCTGACCTCCATTGCCGCGCATGTGACCTTCAATACTGCGCCCTTTGTCTTGTTGTCCTTGGACATCCGACTGGACCGTTGAATGAGCACCTGACGTCAGGACCTAAATCTCGCATTAGCCAGCGACCGGGCTGTTGCCGAGGATTTGGACACTGCCCTCGAGGCGGGATGCCAGACGGCCTGGGTTGTTCGACCGGGCGACCAACCAGACAGACCGACTGGCATCCTGCTCTTCGGAGTTTTGCGGAGAGTGGGATCAGCTGAGCTTCCAGTTTCCGCGCATTGGCTGATCGAGGTAGGCGTTGGCCGCCTTGTCGCCGATGAAGGTCTCCTTCTTGGAGTCATACCGCAGTGGTCGGCCCGTTTGCAGGGCGATTTTTGCGAGATTGACGAGTGTGCAGGAGCGGTGGCCATTCACCTCGTTCAGGGCGAATTTGGAGCGGGTCTTCACGGCATGGACGAAGTCGGTGACCATGGGTTCCGGATCCTTCAGTCCCTTGAGGGTTTGCTCGAAGTTCGGGATATCGGCCTTCATGCCTTTGAAGATTTTGCCCTTGGAACCGGCAATAAACGCGGCCTGTTTGTCTTGGTTTTCGCCGTCCAAAATAATCTCGGTACCGTCTTTGTATTTCATCCGGATGGTACGGAAGGTGCCGACCGCATCCGTATCTTGCACTGGGGCGTCCGACTCGATTTCCACCGGGCTTTCGTTGTCTTTACCGAGGATGTACTGCACGGGGTCGAGGTAATGCTGGCCCATGTCTCCCAGTCCGCCTCCATCGTAGTCCCAATAACCGCGGAAGGTCCCGTGCACGCGGTGCGGGTGGTAAGGCTTGTACGGGGCAGGCCCGAGCCAGAAGTCGTAATCGAGTTCAGATGGGACGGCTTGGGGTGTCAGGTCGGTGCGGCCAATCCAATAAAACTTCCAGTCGAAGCCGGTCGAGGCGTTGAGTGTGACCTTGAGCGGACCGTCGCCCAGCATTCCGTGCATCACCGCTTTGCGGATGTCTTTTACCGGCACGCCCATGCCGTAGAAGTTGTCTTGGAAGCGGAACCAGGTGTTGAGGCGGAAGATGCGCTTGTGCTTCTTGACCGCGGCGACGACCGCTCGGCCCTCGGCGATAGTCCGCGTCATGGGCTTCTCGCACCAAATGTCCTTACCCGCTTTGGCCGCAGCGATGGAGATGATGGCATGCCAGTGGGGCGGGGTCGGCACATGGACGATGTCGATGTCCTTGCGGGCCAGAACCTCGCGGAAGTCCTTGTAGCCCTTGCAGTCGGGGCCGCCGGCCTTCACTGCCTGGGCGAGGTGGTTGGAGTCTACGTCGCAGACAGCCAGCAATTTGCAGGTGGTGTTGATGGTGTTGACATGTCCCATGCCCATGCCGCCGGTACCGATGACGGCGCGGGTTAGGATTTCGCTCGGAGGCGTGTGGCCGGCGCCACCGAGAATATGTCTCGGGACAATGGCCACGGTGGCCATTGCAGCGATGGAGTTGCGGAGGAAGCTCCGGCGTGTCAGCGGGTTGTGGGTGTTCATGAACGGATGTGCGATACGGGATGTGGCTTAGAGGTATTCAAAACGAAATCGGGCGATTGGGTCACGCGAGGATTTCCCGGATCACTTCGCCTTTGACGTCGGTGAGTCGGATGTCGCGTCCGCCGAAGCGATAGGTCAGCCGTTCGTGATGGATTCCCAATTGGTGCAGAACGGTGGCGTGCAAGTCATGCATCTCTAGGCGGTTTACCACCGACTTGTAGCCCCAGTCATCGGTCTGTCCGTAGGCCATGCCTCCTCGGATGCCTCCTCCGGCCAGCCATACTGAGAAGCCGTGTTCATTGTGGTCGCGGCCGTCGTTGCCTTGGGCAAAGGGGGTACGGCCGAATTCACCGGCCCAGACGACGAGTGTTTCGTTGAGCAGGCCGCGCTGTTTCAAGTCTATCAGCAATCCGGCAATGGGTTGATCGACGGCGCGCGCGTTGTCGCCGTGGTTCTTTACGAGGCCGCCATGGGCATCCCAGCGGCTGTAGCCATCGACCATCGGGATGGTGAGTTCAACGAAGCGCACGCCTCGCTCAACCATGCGCCGGGCTAAGATGCATTCCCGCGCATAGGTGCGGGTGTATTCGTAGGGAGCATCGAGGCCGTACAGCGTCCGGGTTGCCGCCGTCTCGTTGGAGATGTCCATCAACTCAGGGATCGTCACCTGCATCCGGGCGGCCAATTCATAATTGTGGATCGCCGATTCCAGCGCATCGACGCCTCCAGATTGTTCCAACGCGTGTTCGTTGAGCCGACGAACCAGGCGCTGTTTGGTTTGCTGCAATTGGGCCTGTTTTTCAGAGGGTACGACGTTGGCCAGTGGAGTCCCTTGGGCATGAATTAGGGAACCCTGATGGGTGGCCGGTAGGAAGCCGCTGCCGAAATTGTCGAGCCCTCCGGATGGAATCTGACCGCCGTTGAGCACCACATAGCCTGGCAGGTTGTCATTGAGCGAGCCCAACCCGTAGTTTACCCAGGCTCCCATGCTCGGGCGTCCCTGAAGGCCGATCCCGCTATGGAGGAAGTAGTTGGCGCTGGTGTGTTCCGGGAAGTTGGAGGTCATGGACCGCAGCACGCACAGGTCATCCGCTTGGCGGGCGATATGAGGGAAAAGGTCGCTGATCCAGAGGCCGCTCTGGCCGTATTGGCGGAACTTCCAGGGCGATTTGAGAATGGTTCCAATACTATCGAACTGCGTCTTCTCGATCCGTCCCATGGCCTTGTGGGCTTCTTGGCCATGGTACTTTTCTAGCATGGGCTTGTGGTCGAAACTATCCACCTGGGACACGGCCCCTTCCATGAACAAGAAAAGGACACTGCGGGCCTTGGCTGGAAAATGGGGAGTGGCGAGCAAGCCCGATTCAGTACCGCGGACTGCGGCAGCCAGCTGGGAGGGGCTGGACTGGGAAAGCAGGGACCCCAAGGCCAGGGTCCCGAATCCGTTGGAAGCGCGGCGCAAGAGTTCCCGACGGCTCAGCCGGGCCCCGGGAGCTCCTGAAGAGGAATAGGGAGGCATCATATTTAGGGCAAATAAATGAACTCGTTGGCGTTGAGCAGGGCGTGGCAGAGGTCGGTCCAAATATCCGCCCCCGATGGGTTCGAGGTGTGAAGGGTCTTCAATTCCGCGAGGGTGGCTTGGCACGACTCGAGTTCAGACGGTGTTGGAAGGCGATTGTAGGCGCGGGTGAACAGCGCTCGGATTCGCGTGGGCGCGTCGGCGTGTGGGTACTCTTCGAGGAGTCGTCGGGCCCAGGCTTCCGCCTGTTGGTGGAAGAACGGGTCATTCATCACCGCCAGCGATTGCGCCGGTACATTGGTGATGTTGCGCCGGCCCACGGTGCTGAACGGGGTAGGGAAGTCGAAGGCTTGTAGGGTGGTCGGCAGGAAATTGCGTCGCAAGGCCGTGTACACGCTTCGGCGTCCGTTGCCATCGAGCGGGCCGCTCTGGTCAGGACGGCCGCGTCCGATCACGAACTCGGTCAGGTGGACCGGCACGGGTGGGCCTCCCAGGGCCGGATTGAATCGGCCCGAGACCACCAGCAGCGCATCGTGGATCGCCTCGGCCTCTAGGCGCCGCACCGGCATCCGATGCCACCACTGGTTGGCTGGATCCAGTTCAGGCGCTCGAGTGTCGGCAGTTTGGCTGGCCATGCCATAGGTCTGGGTGAGGAGCAGTCGGCGGATGAGTCGCTTGGTGGACCAATGATCAACATGGACGAATTGCCAAGCCAGATGGTCGAGCAATTCGGGATGGGTCGGTCGTTCTCCTAGAGCACCGAAGTTGTCCACGGTGGGCACGAGGCCTCGCCCGAAGAGGTGATGCCAGACCCGGTTGACCCAGACGCGGGCCACCAGCGGGTTGGAAGGATTGGCCAACTGTCGAGCCAACTCTAGCCGACCGCTGGAATCGGTGGGCTGGATGGGTTTGGCTCCTTGGAAGACGGCCGGGAGGCTGCGAGGGGCCAAGATGCCCGGCTTGAGTGGTTTTCCGCGGACGAGGACATGTTCATCAACGCCGGTGCCGTCCATCCAGGCCACGGCGGTCCGTGATTGCCAGGTGACTTGCCCTGCCAGTGCGTCTTGCCCCTGCATCAGTTGCCGAGCGAGTTTGCGATACTCGACGTCGGTTGCTAGGCCCGAAAGCTCCGGATGTTGGATCCACCATTCGGCCCACCGAAGGGTAGCGGGGGCCGGTGTGTTCGTGCTCCGGCCTTCCAGCCAATCGCAGGCTTCCATCGCCCGTTTCTGCAGTGCTTCGGCCAGGTCTTGCTTCGAGGTGCTTCGATGGGCCCCGGGAAACAGAAGGGTGGGTTTCCAGGTTGGGACCAATTCCGACTCCACCACCTGAAGGATTTCGAGGTCTCGCGATCCATCGGGCCCGAATTCAATATGGGCGCGGTGGCCGGAGTAGGCGCCAAGTGCGTGGGTTACCCATCGGGGCTCCAGAGAATCTCCTGTGTCGAAGGTCTGGTTCAGGGCCCCGTGAAGCGGACCTTCCGCCATCAGGTGTGAATCGACCGAAGCAAAGACCCGCACCTTGCCGCGGATCAGGTAGTGCAGTCGGCCGGATTTCAGGGTGACGGTGGGGGTCCGGAGCATTTGACCGGCCCGGGCCGTGGATCCGATGCGACCGGAGTCGTTCTCGTTGCCCGGGGCGTTGGAGAGTCTATTCCAGAAGGCGTCTCGGCGGGCCGCGCCAAAGTTTAGGATTCGAGCGATGGGCTGCGATTCACTGGATCCGGGCACCAGAATTCCCGGGGCCAAGGGACCTGGTCCAAAGGCCTCGCCATCGGCTTTCCAAGGTTGGGCGCCGAGCCTCGTGAAATCGGCGATGACCCGCATCCCCGTGGGTTCGCTGAGCTCGGGTTCGGACCCGTCACCGCGGGCCTCGGGCCAGACCAGCGGGTGTAGTAGGTGCTGGTGGTTGGTGGTGGCCAACTGCAGCTCGGTGACCCAGGCCCGTGTCGCCGGGAGAGATTCTGTTTTCTGGAGGGCGGCCAAGAGGGTGCTCGTCAGACGCTGAGCCGCGGGCCGCAGCACAGTTCCGGCGCGGCGAGCCAAAGGAGGCAGAAGCCGGGTGCGGAGTTCTTGGAGTCGCTGAGCCATCCGCCGATTGTTCTCCATGGCCTCGAAACGCACCTGGCGATAATTCGAACCCAATATAAACCCGGACAGCGCGTAGTAGTCTTGGCTGCGGATGGGGTCGAACTTGTGGTCATGGCATCGAGCACAGGCCACCGTCAGGCTCAGGAAAGACTTGGTGAAGACATCGATTTTGTTATCGATGCGGTCGCATTCGTCCTGGCGAATATCTACTGGCGAATGCACCTCCTCTCCGAGGAAAGCCCAGCCGGTGCCCAAGACGGATTCATTGTGTTCGGTTCCCGGACGCAGTCGGGGCGGGGTGAGCAAATCCCCGGCGAGATGTTCTTGTAGGAACCGGTCATAGGGCACGTCTTGGTTGAAGGCGCGGACGAGGTAGTCGCGGTACTGCCAAGCGTTGGCGATGCCGTAGTCGGACTCATGGCCGCGGGACTCCGCATAGCGCATTAAGTCCATCCAGTGGCGCGCCCAACGCTCGCCGAAGTGGGGGGAGGCGAGCAGTTGATCAACGGCGTGTTCGCGGTCGGTTGGACCAGCCTGGCGGTCCAAGGTTTGTTGATCCTCGGGCCGAGGCGGGAGCCCGGTCACTGCGAAGCTGGCTCGTCGCAGCCAGACCGCATCGCTGACGGGTTCCGCCGGCCGCAGCCAGCGTTCTTCGAGAGGCTTTAGGATAAAGTGATCGACGGGGTCCTTGGCCCACTGGGCTTGGCGAACCACTGGAATATCCTGCCGTTGGGGGGGCTCCCAGAGCCAGGCTTGTGCCTTGCGGCGGGCTTCCAGATCGAAGGGAACTTTCGTCGGAGCGTCCGCTGCCTCGCTGGCGGGCCATGGGGCACCGGCTGCCACCCAGCGCTCGAGATCTTGCCGAACGTGTCGGGAGAGTTGAGGGCGTTTGGGGGGCATTGCCGAATCAGGATCTACGTGGTTCACGGCCCGGATGAGCAGGCTCGCCTCGGGCTTTCCGGGAACAATGGACGGGCCGGTATCACCACCCGCGATAAGACCCGCGCGCGAGTCCAGGCGGAGACCGCCCTGAAGTTTCTTAGCCGAGGCGCTGTGGCACTCGTGGCAATGCTCCACCAGCACCGGCCGGATCCGTTGCTCGAAGAATTCAAGACCAACCGTAGGATCGGCCGAAGGGCTTTGGCCTAGGACCACGCTTCCGATGAGGGTCGTCAGGGCAATGAGTGTGAGCAGTTTCATCCGGGAGAATGGTCTTGGAGGCTAGGGATGCAGCGGTGCGGTGGGGAGGTCTTTCTCAGGGCTAAACTGTGTTTGGGTCTCGGTTATTTTTACCTTGGGCCCGGAGGCTAGAGGTTGGAGGGTCTCGCGTACTTCCCATGAATGCCCATCGCTCACTCCATCGCTCCTGCGCCGCCTGGATCCTCGTCCTGGCATCTGCGTCTACCGGACTGGCCGAAGACAAAGCGGTCTCATCAATACGACACTCTTACCTCGTGATGGGCGGCAAGACGGCCATCATCGGCGAGGACGGTGCGGCCCGCTGGGAGTACCGAGGCGGGACTCGAGATGGATTCGTGTTGCCCAATGGAAACGCACTGTTGGCCTGGTCAGACCGGGTGGAAGAGGTGACTCCAGCCAAGCTGGTGGTCTTCTCGTACACTCGAAATCCGGACAATTCCGAGATCGGCACCGTACAGCGTTTGTACAACGGCAACACGCTGGTCACCGAGCTGGGGAAGCGGCCCCGGTTGCTCGAAGTCGACGGCCACGGGGCGATCGTTCATGAGACGCCGCTCCAGCCCGAAACGGAAAACGCCCACATGCAAACCCGCATGGCTCGGCAACTCAAAAACGGCAATTACCTCGTACCCCATCTGTTGGCGTTCGCGGTCAAGGAGTACACCCCGGACGGAAAGGTGGTCGCCACGCTACGGACCGACCTGGCTGAAGTGGGAGGGCGTCCGGCTGAGAACTGGCCGTTCACCGCCATCCGATTGGACAATGGCAACACGCTGGTGTCGCTCACCCATGGCAACAAGGTGGCCGAATTCACTCCGTCGGGTGCGATTGCCTGGAAGGTTACCAACGACGATGTCGGCGGTATTTTCAAAGACCCCTGTGGATCCCAGCGCCTGGCCAACGGAAACACCGTGGTCGGCAGCCATGCGGCTAACCAGGGTGTCTCCATGGTGGAGGTGAACCACGACCGCAAGATCGTTTGGACCAGCGATCATCCGTTGGCCGCCGGGGTGCATCATTTCCAGATCCTGACCACAAACGGCCGACAGGAACCGGGAGCGCCCATGAAGTGAGGGGTTCAAGCCACACCCGTTTCGGAGGCTTCCCGGAAGAGGAGTGCCACTGGAGGACTGGATCGGTTGTCTCCAGTTGAGCCATCGTCACACTCTGGAGCGCTACAGGGTAGAGCAGGTAAGAGAGATTCCGGCCAAGGCTGCTATCTTGGTCCGCTGGGTCCAGAAGTTCGAGTGATTCGGACTTCTGGGCGGTAGGTGATCCGAACAAGCAAGTCGCCTCGGCCGCCGCGCGTCTTGGGCAAGCCTTCTCCGGGAATCCGGATCTCCTCGCCCCGCCCAACCCCGGCCGTGATGGTCACACGCAAGGAACCATTTAGACCGCGGATGTTTTCGGAACCGCCTTTGGCCGCCCGATCTGAAGTGATTCGCAAATCGCACCGGAGATCGGAGCCCCGTACCTTGAATCGGGGATCCGGACGGGGTTTAACTCGAACCGTCACCACGCCTCCGCGGAAATAGCCTTCTCGGGCAATGCGAAAACGGGCACCCGGTACAGTTCCGGGCGAAACCTCCAAGGAATAAGTCTCAGCCCCATCCGGATTGGCGGGGTCTTGCACACGGACATCCAATCGGGTGCCGCGCAAAAAATCGTCCAGTCTTAGGAGGACATCTTGGGCCAGGTTTTTTTCGATCCGGGCGGGTCGGATCGGCTGTGTGTGAACCTCGGCCGCGTTTAATTCCTGATCGTAGGCGTTCCGTTGGTCGGGATCACCGAGGACCTCATGCGCTGCGTTGAGCGCCTGGGTCCGCGCCAGGGAATCTGCCGAACCACCGTTGAGGTCCGGGTGGTGTTGTTTGGCCAGCAGCCGGTAGGCATTCCGGATATGCTCGGCGGTGCAGCGGCGGTGGAGCCCCAGCGCCGCGTAGTGGTTTGGAAGAGGCGTCTGCACTGTCGGTGTCGTGGTAGGAGGCCCGTCCGTCGGTGAGCGTGCGGACGGGGCCCAACGGACGAAACCTTACTTCTTCTTAGCGGCAGCAGCCTTAGCGGCAACTTGGGATTTCTTCTTTTGGTCAGCGGTGCTGGCCTTGGCCTGTTTCTGGCCGGTCTTCTTCTGGTTGTCCTTAGGGGAGCGGTCGCCCATGTGATTGTTGGAGTCGGAGGTTGGCTGTATCCGCGGGATGGAAGTTTCCCCGCTGGATTCCGCAGTCTGCGCTTTAAGGGACTCCGTGTCACGCTGGACTCTACTTGGAAGCCCAACTCCGGTGCCCTCAACTCCGACGAGCAGGGCCTCAGTTTCGCAGGCTGGGGAGTCATTCGGATGACCCCGGCTCGACCTCGGCTGCCCCTCTTTTTGAGATGCGCAGCGCGCGGCGTCAGGGGCCCGTTAGCTCCAGCTTAGTTTCCGGCCGTCTGTCGGACTGGGGTCAGGGGCACCGGAAAGAATATAGCCTTCAGGCTCCCCGTGGCGGGATCGAAAACTCGGACGATGCCTTCGAACCCGGCGGAGTAGAGCCGCTGACCGTCGGGGGAGAACTTGAGGGCGAAAACTGCCCCAGCATGTCCCGTCAGTGTGCTGCGCCTCTTGCCAGTCGCCGTCTCGTAGATTCGCACTTCGGTGCCGGTGTTGCCGGTGGCCAAGAGAGCACCATCGGGACTAAAGGCCACCGATTGCACCGGCCCAGGTTGGCGCTCAAACTCGCGCACTAGGTTCACATCGTTGTTTCCGGAAGTCCGGTCCTGGTTCTCCTTGGCTTTGTAAATGCGAAGGCCGCCCTGGTCTCCGCCGTAGGCCGCCCAATCTTCGCGGGGATGCCGCACCATGCAGTCGATGGGCTCGAGGAGTTTGTTCACGTCGTCGATAAACTGCCCAGTCGTGGCGTCGATGAGTTTCATGGCTCGGTCCCGACTGGCACTGAGGAGTCGGGTTCCGTCGGCCACCCAGGTGGTGCGAAATACCCAGTCACCGTGGTTGTCGAACTTCATGAGTTCTTGGCCGTCGGAAATGCGCGTCACCCGGACACTCTTGTCGGCACCACCGGTGGCCACGCGGGTGCCGTCGGGGGACCAAGAAATGCCGAAAAGCGAATCCGAGGTCTTTCGAAAACCCTGGATTTGGCGAGCCTCGGGAACATTCCAAATCTGGATTTCACCGAATCGGGCCGGGGCGCCACCGCTAACGGCCAGCGATTGGCCGTCCGGCGAAAAGGCCACCGACTCGATGCGCGGGGATTCACCCACGAGCCGGCTTGCCAGCTCCCAAGAGGCGGTGTCGATGAGCAAGACCTCATGGTAACCGGCCACCGCCAATCGGGCGCCATCCGGGGACACATCAAGAGTGCTGATGACAGGGGGTTGCGTGTAGATGGGAGGTTCCTTCAGGCGTGTCGAATAGGCATCAGCCGGGGTATCATCCTTGGCTCCTTCTTGAATCCAGCGGGTGATGAGGGACACCTCCTGCGCAGACAGGGCATCCCCCTCCTTGGGCATGTCCGGTTCCTTGCCTGCGATCGATGTGATGAGTAGTGATTTGGCTGGATCACCGGCGATGAGGTTCGCCCCGTGCTTCCCGTGCTTCATCAGGCCCGCAAACGTGGAGGTGTCCACCTCGCCCTTGAGTTTGTTGGGGTTGTGGCATCCGTTGCAGGAGCGTTTGAAGACCGGCGTCACATCGCGCCACCACGAGACGGTTGTTTCCGCGGCGACGACGCACGATTGAGAAGCCAGGAGCCCGAGGATCAGCGAGCTGCGCAGGACTGAATGACCCAAAGAGGAAAGCAGGATCGAGTTCATGGTTTGGCTTTTTCGGTAGCAGGTCTGTCGGCGGTCTTGGCAGGCGGCTTAGGTGCCTCGGGTTCCGGTGCGGTGAGAGTGAGGAGGATAGGTTGGGTTTTCTGACGCCAGATGCGATCCTGATGGGTGGCGCTGGCAACGACTTGGAACGAGTGTTCCTTGCCCGTCTCTGCCTTCTGCGAAACTTTCAATTGAATGGTCGCCTCGGTCTTGTTGGTGAGGATGGCAGGCACCTCGGCTTGCACGCCCTTGGGTAGATTTTCTAGGTGCAATTGGATTTCACCGGTGAACCCACGTCGCTCCACCTTGACCACGAACTGGGTTTGATTGGCCTCGGACTCGGTGCCTTCGGGCAAGGCGACCGCCGACAATCGGACC
>JAPLUH010000260.1 GCA_026397675.1 Verrucomicrobiota bacterium | reverse complement strand
GAAAAGAAATGGCGCCGCGGAATATGCAGGGCGATGGAATCTTAAGACTTCATAATCATTCGCGGGTGACCGATTCGTCGAGATTGAGAATAGCGCTGGCAACGCCCGTCCAAGCGGCCAGGTCGGCGACGAGGAATTCCTGGATCTTGGGCCCCTGCCCGACGCGCGTGATGGCTTCGGCGGCTGGAATGTCTTTGGTGTAAGCCTCCAGCAAATCGTCCAACAAACGCTTTAATGCGGCCTGCTCCCGATCAGAGGCCGGTCGGGCCAAGAGGGATTTCATGGCAAAATCAATGCGATCGGCCGGAGTTCGGCCGGGTGACTCCCGCAAGATCCGCTGGGCGAAGAACCGGGCCGCCTCGAGGAAGGTCACATCGTTCATGGTCACGAAGGCCTGAAGCGGCGTGCAGGTGGACGGACGCTGCACCGTGCACAAGGCCCGGTCCGGCGCATCAAAGGTTTGGAGCGTGGGATTGGGCACGGTCCGCTTCCACAAGGTGTACAGGCTGCGGCGATACAAGTCTTCACCCTGTCCCACCTGATAACTGTTGCCGGCGAACATCTTCTCTTCCCACAAACCGGGCGGTTGATACGGGCGAACACTGACGCCGCCAATACGCTGGGAAAGCAATCCGCTCACGGCCAACGCGTTGTCTCGCAGCATCTCGGCCGGCAACCGGAACCGAGGACCACGCGCGAGCAGGAGATTCTCTGGATCGCGAGCAAGAACTTCCGGCGACACCCGCGACGATTGACGGTAGGTGGCGCTGAGCACGATTTGCCGGACGAAGGTCTTCACATTCCAACCGTCTTCGACGAAGCGCCGGGCCAACCAGTCCAGCAATTCGGGATGGGTGGGAGGTTGGCCATTGGTGCCGAACTCGTTGGCGGTGCGGACAATGGGATTAGGAAAAAACAACCCCCAGAACCGGTTGACCGCAACTCGCGAAGTGAGCGGGTGCGACGGATCTACCAACCATCGGGCCAAATCCAATCGATTGGTGCCTGAGACGTATTGAGCCGGCGGCAAGCAACTCGTGGGAACATCGGCCGTGACCCGCTCGCCCTTCGAGCGGTAGTCACCGCGGACCCGGATGTGACTGGCACGCCCTTCCTTCATGTCTTCCATGACGCGGAGCGTGGGAATGGAACGGTTCAAGTCGTCGCGACGCTTTTGCTCGGCCGCCAAGCGCACCGTCAACTCCTTCACCTCGGGGATGCGGGTGGTGCGGTAATACGTCCGCAACTCCAGGGCCTGGGCCGGGGTTCGCTGGTCCATCGGCCGGCGGGCAATCTCACGCAAGGCAGCCATTTTCGGATCCCCGGCCTCACGGTCGGTGGCGAAGTAAAATCCGCTGCCACTGGCCCGGTTCACGATTTTCAGCAGGAGATGATTCTCTCCGGTTTTGAGCACCGCCTGAACCTCTTCCTGATTGGCCGCAGCACCACGACTCACATCCTTGGCCAGCAACTCACGGCCATTGAGCCAGACGCGGATTCCGTCATCGCTTCCCAAGAAGAGCGCCTGGGTGCGCACCTGGCTCGAGGTCAAAATACGGTGCAAATAAGTGGCTCCAAGGTCGTTGGACAAGGCCTGCACCACGCCATCCTTCCAACCGGCTTCGAGGACCCACGCTTTCCGATCGTTGCCAAACACCGCGTCGGCCTGAAACCCCTTCTCCGGCCCAAACTCCCGCTCAAAGGCCACCTTGCCGTCGGGTTCCACGAAGGGGCCCACGCGTCGCCAGGGCCCTAACTGAAGGACTCCCGCCAATTCTGTGCCGGCCAGCCAAGCGGTTTCCCAAGCGGTCTGGGCGGAGTCCCACTCAGGACTTTTTACGCTCAATCGCTCCGTGTGGCTGGCTTCCAAGGTGCGGGCCGATTCTTGGAGCGCTTTTAGATCGGTCTCCTGGCGGGCCGTCGGAACCTGAATGAACGGCGGAGCCGGATCGCTATCGAGCCCCTTCTCGGCAATGCGGTTAAAGAAATCGTAAAGCTGGTAGTACTCGCGCTGGGTGAATGGGTCGTACTTATGATTGTGGCACTCGGCGCACTGGATCGATGAACCCAGGAAGACTGTCCCGAAGGTGTTCACCCGATCGGTGACGTACTTGTTGAGGTATTCGTCGGGGTCAGCGCCTCCCTCCGTGCTCGACATGCCGTTGCGGTTGAAGGCGGTGGCCACGCGCTGATCTAGCGTCGGATGGGGCAAGAGATCCCCTGCTAACTGATCGATGATGAAACGGTCAAAGGTCTGATTGGCGTTGAAGGCCCGGATCACCCACTCGCGGTATTGCCACATGGAGCGCGGGGCGTCGGCATGGTACCCGTCGCTGTCGGCGAAACGGGCCAGGTCGAGCCACGGCACGGCCATGCGCTCGCCATAGGCCTGACTGTTGAGCAAACGGTCCACCAGCTTCTCGTAGGCGTCGCCCGAGTTGTCCGCGAGAAACGCATCCACCTCGTCCACCGTGGGCGGGAGTCCGATGAGGTCGAGGCTGACACGCCGCAGCAGTGTCCGGCGATCGGCCTCGGGAGAGGGAGCCAGTCCCTCCTGTTCCAATCGGGACAAGATGAAGGCGTCGATGCCGTTGCGCACCCAGCCCTGCCTCTGGACGGAGGGCGGTGTGGGGTCTTCAGGCCTTTGGTGAGACCAATGCCCCTTAAACTCCGCCCCCTCCTCGATCCACCGACGCAGCGCCTCCATTTGAGGCGCAGACAACTGCTTGCCCGTGGATGGCGGCGGCATGTGCTCATCGGGGTCGGCGCTCGAGATGACTTGCAGCAAGCGGGATCCTGAGGGATTTCCAGGCACCACCGCACGCGCGCCGGAGGCCAGTTTCAGGGTTGCCCCTTCCGGCCGATCCAATCGGAGGCCACCTTTGCGCTTCTCCAAATCGGGCCCGTGACATGGGTAACAGTGCTCGACGAGCAACGGACGGACCTCCCGGTTAAAATCGATGCGCGTATTCGCGGCACCCAGCACCGCCAAGCAAGGAGTCCCGAGCAACGCCACGAGCAACGAGGTCATCCACAGTGAGCCGATCTGAAAAACACCGGAACGGAAAAGGTGGGGTTCGAGAGTCATCATCAAATCGGGCTCCAAGGGATACTCCAAAAATCTAAGATCGAATTGGATTCACGGCCATTCCTTTTCCTCACTCTCGACTAACAGGATTCGACCGACTTTCGACGGACAGTGTCACAGGGACTGACCGCTCGGAGATCGGTCCCTACCTCGGAAGTCACTGGGCTACACCCCAGGGTCTTTCCGCAAACTCAGCCTCGCCGGAGCATCTCCGAGGTAGGGCGATTTCTCCCAAATGGCCGCTTCGACGAATAGGACAGAGGGACGGCACTTTCCATGGCAGGCTCGTTCGACGGACAGTATCACAGGGACGGACCGCTCGGAGATCGGTCCCTACCTCGGAAGTCACTGGCCTCCACCGAGACAGCCGAACCATGAATTCTCAAGTCAGAGTCCCAGACGCGCTTTGAGATCGCGGGCGACGGTGCGCTCCGGTCGGGCCTGAATCAGAAGATCTAACAGGCGGCGGGCTCCGTTCGGATCGGAATGAGCACGCAGCGAGGCACGCGTAATTAATTGGGCATACCCGGGCGTGAAATCAGCGCTCAAGACAACACTCCGAAGGAAACCCTGCTCTGCTTCCTCGAGGCGTCCTTGAGACTCGGCGATGAGGCCCCGGAGGTGGGCGTCACGCGCCTCGAGATAGGCACGGAACCGACGGCACTCGTCAGCCGGTCGCCCGGCACACAAGTCCTGCGGAAACGGACGCGGGAGATCGAGAAGCTCCGACAGCAGGGCCTGTCCCTTCGGCGGAACCGGGCCCAAGGTCCGGGGGGCGTCGAAGAGCAGAAACGGGTGATCATCGGTGTTGATCCCAACG
>JAPLUH010000079.1 GCA_026397675.1 Verrucomicrobiota bacterium | reverse complement strand
TACTTGCCGCCGGAGGCGGGACTCGACCGCAACGGCATCAGCTACACCAAGGGCTGCTATATCGGTCAGGAAACCATCGCTCGAATCCGGACTTATGGCCAGGTGACTAAGGCGCTGCGGGGTTTGCGCTTTGAGTCCACTGCCCCGATGCCCGTCCGAGGGGACAAGATCCTCCATAATGGCCGTGAGGTGGGTTCCCTCACCAGTGTCATCCAATCCCCCCGGCTTGGGTGTCCCATCGCTCTGGGGTATGTCCGCAAAGAATGCAACGGCCTGGGCACCGCACTCATGGTCCGTTCCGCCTCGGGCGCCGAGATCCCGGCGACGATCGTGCCACTGCCGTTTTCGGCCTAAATATTCTCCGCCCCTGGGTCGAGTAGTCGGGTTTGATGCGCCGACTTGGGATGGCTGGCCTCGTGAAAAACTTGAGGGCTAGCGTGCCGCTTCGCTTGACCGAACGGCTGATTCTGGCGGAAATCTTCTCCGATGCCTATTCGTTCCCTCCTCCGCGCCGGTGCTGTGGCCCTGGCGGTCGCCTCCTTGGCCTTCACCGGCTGCAAGGCCACCATTAAAGATCCTAAGACCGAAGGCTACGTGCCGATCTTCGATGGCAAGACGCTTGCCGGCTGGGCGGGACGTTCCGACTTGTGGACCGTGAAGGAAGGACTCATCACGGGCACTACCCACCGGGATCATCCGATTGCTGGAAACACCTTCCTGGTCTGGACCAATGGCACCGTGTCCAATTTCGAACTGCGCTTGCAGTACCGCATCTTCAACGGCAACTCCGGCATTCAGTACCGCAGCAAGTTGGTGGACGCCGACAAGTTCGTGGTGGGCGGATACCAGGCCGATTTCGAGGCCGGCAAGACCTACAGCGGCATCCTCTATGAAGAGCGCGGCCGTGGCATTTTGGCCGAGCGCGGTCAGCGCACGGTTATCACTGACGAGGGTGGTAAGACCAAGGTCACCGTGGTGGGCAAGCTCGCCGACTCCAAGGAACTCCAGGCCAGCATCCATGACGAGCAGTGGAACGACTACCTCATCGTCGCCGACGGCAATCACCTCATGCATTTCATCAATGGCCGCATGACCGTCGATGTTGTCGACCAGCAGTCCGCCAAGGCAGCCAAGGAGGGCATCCTCGCTCTTCAAATCCACGCCGGCCCGCCGATGGTGGTGCAGTTCCGCGACGTGAAGATTAAGAAGCTGCCGTAAGACGGGCACAGACACGGGAAACTCCTCGTGTCATTGAGAGTTCGTTCATCGGGGCGAGGGAAACCTTGCCCCGATTTTTTTCTGCTGCGGGTTTGTTGAAGAAGAAAGAGTGGTGGGCCCAACAGGATTTGAACCTGTAACCAAGGGATTATGAGTCCCCTGCTCTAACCGTTGAGCTATGGGCCCGGGTGTCCGGCGGCCGGCAAAATGACGGACGCTGCCGCTGGGGAAAGCCTGAATTGCCTCCACCTAAAGACCCGGGCAGCGAAATCCCGAGGCACGACACCCCGCAACACTTCTCACCGCGAATGGCGTCCACCGGGAACAGCGGGCAACGGTGTCGTCACCGGCCTC
>JAPLUH010000484.1 GCA_026397675.1 Verrucomicrobiota bacterium | reverse complement strand
TCACCCGTTGGCCATTTCGCAGGGTCAATACTTCAGGAAGCGAGTACGAGGGTACGGACTCTTCCACGTCGTTGATGGGCACGGTCCGAGGGGTTTGGGCCGCCCAGGCCCCCAGGCAGAAACAGCCCAGCCATCCGGTCCAGACAAGCAGACAAACACTTCTGGAATTCATGATCGAGAGCCTCCTCAGCTAGGGCGTTCCCCGCAAGGTCAGAGGGGGCAGACCAAGAGAGGGTGGGCGGGAGAGAACTCCCAGCAATGTCTTGGCCGAGCAGCGTCTTTAGGCCCCGCCCACGATGGAGATATCGATCGCGGAATCCCGGTTGGGCAGGTCTATCACCAAGAGTTCAGCCTCCGGAGAACTCGGGGACTTGCGCACGGTGCCGTCGATCCGGATTCGAGCTTTTGGAGACGTGTCCCAAACGACGATTTTCCAGTTTCGGATACGGCTCGCGAACGCTCCCTCGGCCGGTCCGAAGTGCAGGTGCGTGGTCTTACCTTGTCGGCGAAGGGTGATTAGCCGTTGGTGGAAAAGTCCCGACTCGTGTTGGCGCGTGATTCCGTCGTCTTCGTACCAGTGCAAAGACCCTTCCGGACCCGGCCACACATGCAGCGTGAGTGTTTCACCGGGAGGTTCTTGCGTGGAGTTGCGGGCGGGTGCGAGGGGGAGAATTCCGCCAGCACGAACATAGACTGGAATCCGATTCAGTGGCGTTTCCGCGAGAATGGACTTGCCGCCCACGTGCCGTTCGCCCGTCCCGAAGTCGTACCAGACATCATTGGGCAAATAGACGCTTCGGGCGGGGCACCCGGGTTCTAGAACCGGAGCGATCAGCAGATCTCGTCCGAGCAGGAACTGGGAGTTGCAGGCCACGGCCACCGAATCGTTGGTGTAATGGTAGAGCAGGGGGCGAATCAATGGCTCGCCCTCGCTGGCCGCTCGCTGACTCAGGCAGTAAAGCAGGGGAATCAATTGATAGCGCAGGCGAAGCGTCTCCCGGGCGATGGTTTCCACTTCCGGACCGAAGGCCCAGGGTTCTTGGTCTCGGGTCCCCAGGTTGCTGTGGTTGCGAAAAAAGGGCGTGAAGGCAGCGAATTGAAGCCAACGAACAAACAGTTCCGGCGTGGCGTTGCCTAGAAACCCTCCGACATCGCCGCCACAGAACGGGACTCCGCTGAGCGAAAGGTTCAGGAGCATGGGCACCGCGTCGCGGAGGTGATCCCAGTGGGAAGAGGTGTCCCCGGTCCAGACGATGGCGTGCCGCTGGATGCCTGCATAACCCGCCCGGGTGACCACGAAGGGACGCTCATCGGGCCGATGGCTCAGGAGACCTTCACGCGAAGCCTGTGCCATGGCCTGCCCGTAAAGATTGTGCACGGCAGCATGGGGTTGCGGCCCCCAATCCGTCCGGTGCACCGCATCGGGGGGCAGTGTCTTATCGGGCCGGGCAAAGTTGGCCGGCTCGTTCATGTCATTCCAGATGCCTGCGACGCCCTGTTCGAGCAGCGTCCGTTGCTCCTCTCCCCACCAAGTCCGGACCTCGGAATTGAGAAAGTCAGGAAACCGGACGATGCCTGGCCAGACCTCGCCCTGATAATCTGTTTTTCCGTCGGCCTCTCGTACAAAGGCCTCTCGCTGCATTCCGCGTTGGAAGACTGGAAAGTCGGGATCGTCTTTCACCGCCGGATCCGTGATGGCCACGGTGCGGATGCCTTGACGGCGGAGCTTCCGGGTCATCGAGGCCAACTGAGGGAATCCTGGCCCCACGGTGAACACGCGGTAGGCGTCCATGTGGTGGATGTCGAGGTAGAGGGCATCACAGGGCAAATCCCGGCGCCGGAACTCTCGAGCCACGGCCTCGACTCGCGCTTGGGTCTCGTAGCTGTAGCGAGACTGGTGATAACCCAGGGCCCATTCTGGGGGCAGGGGTATGGTGCCCGTCCGTTGTGAATAGCGTTGGAGAACTGCCTCTACGGTGGGACCTAAAAAGAGATGAAGATCGATGTCTCCAGAATCGGCCCGCAATCGCCATTTGTCTGGATGGGAGGATCCGAGATCCCACTGCTGGCGGCTGGAATTGTCCCAAAATAGACCGGCCACACGCCCATGCCGCAGTGACAGAGCGAAGGGAATGGAGACATACAACGAGGGCAGGGCCGGGTGGATCGCTGGAGCATGGCCCAGGACATCAATGTTCCAGAATTCGCGCACGGTGCCGCGGCGATCGAGGGTGCCCGTGACCTCTCCAAGACCGAAGAGCGACTCGTGCTCGATGAGGTTCAGAGTCAGTTCTGGGGCTCCATCGGCAGAAAACCCTGTGGCACCAATACTCGATGAGAAAACTTCGAACCCCTGGGCATCACTCAATTGCCATGCCCCACGGCGATCCCATGAAAACACGCCGCATTCGGTCGCCAGACACGATCGGCTGCCCCTGCGCTGGGCGGCTGTTTCTGGGATCTCCCAGTTCGGCTCGATGAGTGCTGCCGACTCCGGTGGATCAGGGGCTTCGATGCGTCCGAGACGGAGTCGGAAGACGTCCGGAGCCAGCGCCTCAATTTGGCCGTAGATGCCGGCAGGGGTGGGAAGAACGATCATGCTCAGGCCTTGTCGCCGGAGCCACTGGAGGTTTTGACCTCAATGACGTCATGCGGTGAGGCCTCTTTCTGGCCGGCCGGGCTGACTTGAATGTACCGCGCCCGATCTCTCAGGCTGGCAAGGTTAATCGCCCCTAAATAGCCCATGCCGGACTGGATGCCCCCGATGAGTTGACCGACGACAGAATCCAGCGAAGCGGCGACTTCCTTGAGTGCTTCGATCCCCTCTGCCGCAGCCTTGCGAGTGTTGTCGATAGTATGACCGTAGCGGGCCGCGGACCCGGCCTTCATGGCCGCATGGCTGCCCATACCGCGGTACTGCTTGTAGAGCTTTCCGTTGATCTCAACAATTTGTCCGGGTGCCTCCGGGCATCCAGCAAACATTCCGCCGCAGACGACCCCGTGGGCCAGGGTCAGTGCCTTGACGACGTCGCCAGACTTAGTGATTCCGCCGTCGGCCAATAAGGTCACGCCGCAGGTGGCGGCGGCCCGGGAGGTAACGTACAGGGCTGTGAGCTGAGGGATTCCGACCCCGGCCACGACCCGTGTGGTGCAAATGGATCCCGGCCCCTGACCCACCTTGATGACGTTGGCTCCGTTGGAGGCCAGGAATTCGACACCCGCTGCGCTGGTGACGTTGCCGGCGATGATGGGCAAGCGGGCAAAGGCGTCGCGAACCATCTTCACCACCTCGCCGACCCCTCGGCTGTGCCCGTGTGCCGTGGAGACGGCCACGCAGTCCACACCGCGGTCGATGAGCGCACCGACATGTCCGATGACCCGGTCACGGTCGATGCTGCCATCCTTGTGACGGACCGTAGAAATGGCCGCACCGCAGAGTAATCGGAATTTCGAGTCGCGGGCCGGCTTCAGCGCTGCACCGGTCTCCTGGGTAATTCGTTCGATGTCGCTGAGGGTGAAGAGCCCCTGGAGTCGATCTTGATCGTCGACCACCAGCAGTTTGTGAATGCCCAGGTTCTCAGTGAAGAAGCGGTCGGCGCGTGCGATCGGATCTGATCCAAGTTCGCGCTCAGAAATGGTGCGGACTTGGGCCCGCGGCGTCAGTGCCTCGGACACCTTGCGGTGAGCGTAGCGGGGTTTGACCACATGCCCTGGGAGAAGGCCGAGCAGGGTTCCGGTGGCATCGACCACAGGGAAAGTGCTGAAGCTGAAGCGCTTCTTTTCGATCAACTCCAAAACATCACCGATGTACTGCTCGGGGTGGACGCGGATGGGGTCCTGGATAAGGCCATGAACATGGTTCTTCACGCGCGACACTTCCGAGAGTTGTTCTTTCTCGGGCATATTGTAGTGGATAAGCCCGAGCCCACCGTTTAGCGCCATGGCTATGGCCATACGTGCCTCGGTGACGGTGTCCATGTCGGCGGACACCAGCGGGATGTTGAGGTGAAGCCCCTCGGCCAGTCGGGTGTCTATCTGGCTCTCCTTGGGGAGAATCTCTGTGTAGAGGGTAGCCAGCGTGACGTCGTCGTAGGTGAGGGCCGTACTGCCGTGGGATGGGAAGAACCGGGAGGCCGGTTGGTAGAACTCTGAATCGACCTCGTGGGCTGCGCTCGCGTCTGCCATGAGCGACGATGGAAGGACCCGGGCTGCGAGGCAAGGAAACTGAAGTCGTTGGTGCCGATTCGGGCCAGGGTCGTCTCATCCAGTCGTCGCCAGCAATTGGCTGCCACGGACCTTGGCTGCCACGGACCTGAAACCCCACTATTCGACCACCTTGGGGACAACGAATAAACCACCCGCCTGAGAGGGGGCGTTGCGCAGAGCTTCGTCTTGAGGCAGCGAGCCGGTCACGACATCCGGCCGCATCACATTGACCAGCGGAAATGCATGAGCCGTGGGTTCCACTTGGGAGACATCCACTTCCTTGAGCTTCTCGATGTAGCCGAGAATGTTGTTCAACTGCCCACTCAGGCGTTCTTCCTCATCGGGAGTGAGTGCCAAGCGGGCCAGATTGGCGACGTACTGGATCTTGAAGTCGGACATGGGTGAAGGCTGGGGAGCTAGAGTTTCTAGGAGAACGATTCAGTCCTCTCCGAACTTAGCATCGACCAGTGCACACAGTTGAGTCAGTGCGGTTTCGCAGTCGGTCCCGGTGCAGACGATCCGCAGCTTGCTTCCGGGTCCGGCGGCCAGCATGAGCAGGCCCATGATACTCTTGCCGTTAATCGTCTCACCGTCCTTCTCAATGAACACCTCGCAGGTGAACTGGCTTGCCAGTTTCACGAAGGAAGCCGACGGACGGGCATGGATTCCCTGCCGGTTCTGGACCGTGATGTCGCGATAGAGGGTGTTTTTTTCGCCAGTCTTGGCGGCCGAACTCATTGCCGAAGCGTGTTTTGTCGCTGCCCTGATGCCAATACGGAAATCAGGAATGCTCGGGTGGTATTGGTGATGAGTTAGGGGGTCGCTGACTTGAGGCGCTGGGCATAGGAGCGCGCTTCCCAATTGTCCCAGGGATTCAGAGCCAACGACTGTTCGACCAGAGATCGGGCCCGGTCGGTATCCCCTCGAACAATGAGGTTCCAACTCAGGGCGTTGAGCACATGGACATCATTGGGACCGATTCGGAGTGCCGATTCGAAGGAGTCTGAGGCTGATTTGAGATCACCCAGCCATTGGTGACACAGTCCGATGGCGACCTGGGTCCGGGCGTTGTACGGATCCAATCGGGCCGAAGCCTCCAACCAGCGGAGCGCCTCTTGCGCCTGTTTTTCCCAACCGGGTAAACCCTGCCAACTGAGGCGACGTTTTTCCTCACCGTACCAATAGGCCGTCATGGGATTGCCGGGTGCCACGGTGGCTGCCAGGGCCAATTCTTCGAAAAAACGCTCATCGACGCTGGGTTGGCGCTCGGCGCTCTTGAGGTGGAGATCTTCGCGGGCGGCATTCACTCCCATTGGAATCATCCAATAAAGCAGGCCGCCTAGGGTGGCCGTGGCTGCCAGCCGCAAGGGTAGGTAGCTCTTGACCCAGAACCGTTCGGTGGCGAATCGGGTGTTGGAAACCAAGATGCCGGCCAGCACCGAGGCTGTCACAGCGATGGCTGGGATATGCAGGTTGAAGTCGAAGAAGCAGTGAACGCCCAGTCCGCTCAGGCCGGCCACGCTCCCGGCGAAGAACGCCGTGCGGTTGCTCTGCTTGACCCCTAAGTCCGAGGAACCCCGTTCGACATGCCGGGAGGTGCGGTAGAGACCGTAGCCAAAGGCGGTGAGCCCCAGGCCAACGATGCCGGCACCCAAGACGCCGTAGTCGACCAGCAACTCGAGGTATTCATTGTGGACATGCTGAGGGCTCAGCGGCGTGGTGGGTGTTCGGTAGGCGGGGAAGCGGGTATCAAATTGCCCAGGGCCGACTCCTTGCAAGCGATGGTCGGACCACATTTGAACCGCCGGTTTCCAAATCCAGGCACGGAAGAGACCGCTGTCCTTTTTGCCGGAGGCCGTCAGCGCATCGATCCGGGCGCGGGCTTTTTCGGACTGAGCAAGAAAGGTGACCGAACCGATGCAAAGCACGGCCATGAGTGCGGCCATCGGGATTCGATACTGGGGGCGGCGGAGCAGCCACAGCGAAAAAGTGGCGACGGCGGCGGCGGCTCCGAGCCATCCCCCCCGGGACATGGTCACAGCAATGCCTCCGAGCATCATTAGGGCCGCATATCCGGCGAGAATTCGTTGCACGACGCCTCCCCGACCCAAAAACGCCTGCGAAAGGGCCAGAGGCATGAGCATTAGCAGGAACGCGGCGAGGTGGTTCGGGTTGACGAAGGTCGCTCCGAACCGTTTGTAGTAGACCAGCGGTTGGGTCTCCCAGAGGACTTTCTGCGAATTTTGGGTGAACTGAACGATGGCGTAGGCCGAGGAAAGGAGTCCGATGACCAGCAAACCATTCACCACCCACCCCGAAGTCTCCTGACGGTGGAGGTTGTGAAGGCTGGTGAAAAAGGCCACGGCACACACTGCGATCAGAAACACTTCTTGGAGTGCCCAATACGGCACGGGTGCGGAGTGGGTTCTCCAGGCGGCATAGCCGAAGAAGATTGCCACCGCCCAGGTGACCGGAGGCAGCAGGAAGCGATGGGTGGGTTCGACCCACATCCGAAGAGCCCAGACGATCCAAGCCAGGCCAATGGCAGCAAACCCGAAAACGGACTCCCGGGGATTGACCCCGGCAAACCAGAAGGTGAGCCACGCCACCGAGGCGAGGAGCAGACCTCCTACCAACCGCTCCAAAAGTTTGTCGAATGCCGAGCTCGATCGCATGTGCGGGGTAAAGCCTAGGAGACGGTTCAGGGCCTCGGGAAGGATTTAGCCCGGATATTTCGTTCTATCCGCCTCTCCGAGATCTTCATGCCTTCGGGGCGCGGTCATCCCGAACTCGCACGTGGGGCTCCAGATTAATCCCGGGCGGCGGGCGTTAGACAATTGAGCCAGCGCCAGACCCGAAGCACCTCGGTGACGCTCCAGGCCTGGGCATCACAGCCGCGGGGCAGGTGGGGTGCGTCGCCATCGAGGATCTCGGGCAACTGGCCCACACAACCCTGCTGCAGATGAGCATCCACGCTGGTCAGGTAAGCGCGGGCTGCCTCGATGGCTGCGGGACTCTTGCCATAGGCTTTCACCACCGCTTCGCAGAAACTGGGGAAGGTCCAGACCCAGGCGGTGCCATTGTGGTAAGCGGGTTTGCGCCGGGTATCTTCGTCCCCTTCGTAGGAGCCCCAGTAGGGTTCGTCGGGGTGGTTTAGGAGCTGTCCGTGGTGCCAGACGGCCAGCGGCGGATAGACCGGCAACGGCGCGAGAGACCGAAGCGCTCCGGGGATTACGAGGTGGCGCTGTGCCGCTTGCACGGTGCGCCGGGCCTTGGGTCCATCGACCAGATCGAGGGCGATGGCCAGGAGCGCGTTACTGCGCAGGGCGTTGTCGCGCACCGCATGCGCGGCAGGTTGATCGTGGTGGGCGTGGAGGCAATCGGCGAACCAACCCAACTCCTCAATCCAGAAAAGCCGGTGGAAGGAAATCTCAGCGCGCTCTGCCAAAATTCCCCATGCCTCGGCGGACTGGGCGGCAGGGCAACCCAAGCGACCAAGCAATCGGAGAAGGCGGATCCACAGCACTTGGATCTCGACCGGATACCCCTGACGGGGCGTTCCGGCAGGATGATTGGTGTCCATCCAGGTGAAGTGGCTGGGACTCCAAACCAGCGCACTGTCCGGGTCGACGCGGATGCCCTGCGGGGTTCCCGCGAGGTAGCCTGAAGCAATGGAACGCAAGACGTCTCGCACCGTTCGTCCTTGTCGGTCGCCGGTGCTCAGTCCGAAGACGGATTCTGGCCCCAGGGGGTCGGAATTAGCCAATTCCTCGGCGACGATGCCGTACCACAGCGACGCATCGCTGGTCTCTCGGTTGGAGGCATTCTCGCCATGGATGGAATTGGGGAGGGTACCGGCCTCTTCGAAGCGACCAAAGGTGACGAGCAGTTGACGCACTTCCGTGAAGCGGTCGGCGGTGATGAGTCCGCGAGCGGCAATGAGTGAATCTCGGCCCCAATCGAGGAACCACGGATAACCTGCGATGACAGTGACCGAATCGGCGCGTCGGACGACGAAACTGTCGATGGCCCGTCGCAGGAGCAGTTCCCAGGGATCGGTAGTCGTGCCATTCGACAGTCCCTGACGTCGTCGGATGAACCCCGACACCTCCTCATCGGCAATCTCAGTCGCCTCGGCGGAGACGGTGATGGTGGAAGAATCGCCAGGATTTAGGGGGATCTCGAACCATCCTGGGCTGTAGGCATCCCCAGAACCATTCATGCCCCGGCTGGCTTCTACCGGATGGGGAATATCTCGGCACCATTCCACGGCGGGATGGAAACGCCCTGGGTTGACGGTGACTCTCAGACTTCGGGAAGGGTCTGGTTCGAAGAAGAACCCTTCTGCTGAACCGGTCGGCGTGGCCTCACTTGTGGTCGGAGGGACGATTCGTGTTGCCCGAATAAAGTGGGATTCGCTGTCGGGATTGAGGCGAGTTTCCCAGTGGAAGTTACGGTCTTCCAGATCTACCCGGACCACGAGACGGACATCGAACGCGGGAGGTAGGGGTTTTCCGAAGCGCGAGTCGTGGCTTGCCGTGGCCGGTCGGTTGAACTGGAAGACCGTGACGTTCTTCCCCTCCAGCATGTCGGCCACGACTCGGATTTCGACACTGCGTCCGTCGCCGGCATTGGCGATGAAGCGCCAATGCGTGGGGGCCGCGGTCTCGACATTCACCAAATTCGAGGCGTCTAGAGGCGAGATGAATCCATCGGCATTGACCCAGACACGGATGCGCTTGGCCAAGACGTGCCGATCGACAGGCACCTCCGGGTGGAGGTTGGCACCGAGGAGGCAGTCGTATTTGGAATGAATTCGACCCAGGTCGAGACAGAGCCGAGCCATCCCTCCTCGGCCGTTGGTGAGCAAAACGGTGGTGTTCTGGGGATCTGGGGGTACCGATGGCAATTCTGCCGGAACGGTGTCCAGATACCTGAGAGTGCCGCGGACCCGAGGATCAGTAGGGGCGTACCGCTCCAGCTCAAGAAGGACGTCTCCACGGTGCTTTTGGGGAGGAATCGCGGCGATGTGCCCTTCTTCAATCGGGATAGATTCCTCGTTGTATTCGAGGCCTTGCGGTTGGGGACAAACTCGAACTCGGAACGGGTGGGTGTCGCGGATGAGCAACCAATGCCCCGGGGGAACGAGTGTGATGCGTTTGCGATCTTGAACCTGCCAGACGATGACTGGGCGGTAGGTCTCCGAGGTGTCCACCAGACAGGATCCATCGTGCGCCGCAGCGGTCAGGAATCCCGCGGGATCGCGCGAAACCCAGGCGGCCTCCTGTTTCCAATTGGATGAACAGCCGAGGATTCCACGGCTGACGCGGCCTCGGCATACGGCGGCCCAGTCGGCACGCCGACGGGTGTCGCGGTAGATGTCTCCAGAAAGTCCCAGCGGAGTGATGGAAGAGGCCAAGCAATGGGTGGCCCCGGGTGCGAGAGTGATTTGAATTCGGCGACTCGGATGCCCGGGTGACGGTGCCAACTCCTGCCACCTCGGGGCTGGCAAATGGACGATGAGGTCGAGAGTGGGTTGCCCGAGTTCTTCCCAGAGGGCCCCATCGAGTTCGATGGATCGTTCCTCCTCGAATTCTGTGTTGGCCAGCACGAGGACGCGATCGAGTCCCTCAGCCGAATCGCGCCGCAGGGCATAGACCTTGGACTGAGGTTCGCTGATTCGCTGCAACGAGGCGCCGTCGAAGAAGCACGGGTGGTTGCTGATGAGTCGATTCAACGCGGACAGCTCGGGGACCAACGACTGGGGCGATCCCCAGGCCAAGCCCCGGCTGCTGTGCACGTTAATTTGCTCAGTGGCACACCATTCCACCCCGGCGGTGAACCCGAAGCCGCCTTGGATGGACGTCAGGGCTGCGAGGCTATTGCGGAAGAGCGACCAACGACGTCCTTCTGGGGTGGCGGGTTGGCCCGGGACACCGCCATTGGCTGCCAGTCGAGAATTGTCATGGGTTTCGCTGTAGTGGACTAGGGTTCCAGAACGGGCACTGGCTTGGAAGTGGTGGTCCAAATACGCGCTGATCCCTAACGATCCGTGGTTCTGGAAGAGTTCGCTATAAGCCCATTGCATCCCGCCCTCAGCGAGGCATGCCTCAGTGGCCTCCCAGGGTCCGCCCAGTCCCTCTAGCAGGAACACGGTATTGGGAAATTCACGACGCACCTTGGCGGTAATGAACTGCCACACATGGGGAGGAATTTTGTAGCCGGCGTCGCATCGGAAACCATCTACCCCTCGACGGCACCAAATGAGGAAGGCATCGGCCAAATAGTCCCACAGGGTCGCGTGACGCTGGTCCATCTCGACGAGGTCTTCCCAGACGACATTCCAGGCTCCCGGACTTTCGAACTCGCCATCGTGCTTGCGGACGAACCACTCCGGATGCGCTTCCCATTCGGCGCTGCCCCAACCGGTGTGGTTGATGACCAGGTCGAGCATGAGTCGTGCTCCCCGAGAATGTATTTCGAATGCCAGTTCCCGAAACTGGTCCACGCCGGTGGTGCGTCGATCAAACTCGACCAGTGCTGGATCAATTTGGGTCAGGTGCTGCAGTGCATAGGGCGACCCGTAGCGCCCGAATCGAGCGAACGTGGTGGGTGTCGGGCTCACCGGCAGCAGGTGCACGATCCGGCATCCGAGCCGGTCGATGATGTGCGGCAGTTCCGTGATGAGCGACCGCAGCGTCCCGCTGGGAGGGATCACGGTGAAGCCTTCCTGATCCAGCGCTTTCAGGATCGGGGTGTTGTGGTCTTCGGCGGTGGAGAGGCGGTGCTTCGACCACTCCCCGAACATGCGAGGGAACGCGCAATACACCGTGTTGGCGGTGCGTGTCCAAGCTGGGTGGATGCTAATCCCTACGTCCGGACCTTCCGTCCAGTGCTGGAAACCGTTCGGATCGATCGCGTAGGCTTTGGCCTTAAAATAACCGACCTCGGTCAGTGGCAAGGTGACAGACCACTGGCCCTCAGGAGTGAGTTGCAGCGGCAAGTCCCGCCAGGCCGCACCGGCCAGGGGCAATTTTTCAAAGTGGGATTGGAGGATTTCCTCACGGACCCGATCGGCCCTCCCCAGATTGGTGCGCAGCCGGGCCTGCCACCCGTCGCCAATGTGACCGTCGGGCGCGGTGAGAATAAATGTGAGTAAATCGCCGGCGTGTCGGACGATACGGGAGCCCGGCAAGGGCGACATCGAGAGTCCAGCCATGGGTTTGGGTTGCCATGAACTGGACCGATTCAGTCATCACGGCGGGCCCATAATGGTGGACGCGGCAGCGGCGGAGCAACTTTAGAAGCTCCCAACCCTACGGTGTTGATCAGTTTTTCTGAGCTCGTCATGACGGACGGCCAGGCCTGCCGGGCTGGATCAATTGCGTATCCGCAGTTTTCCAATGAAGGAGGGTAGCAAGGCCGCGCAGACCAGCGTTACCGCTAAAGCCCCGCCCGCCTGTCCCCAGCGGCCATAGATCGCCCAACCGCCCGCGAAGATCAGCGCCCAAATGCCAACCGATGCGAGGATCGAGCAGACGATACCGATACCAAGGTCCGAGCGTTTGCCCAGCGCGGTGTCTTGGATTTGGATACGCTCATGCTCTGCACGTTCGAGGATGGGTTTCCATCCCGCTCCGCCGGGCTGCACCCGAGTATAGAATTCGCGGAGTTTTTCAGTCTCGGTCGGGCCAGTCAGCAGTGCGACCAGCAGCGAACCTACAGTGGTGACGACCACGCCGATCACCATCTGCTCCCAAGCGGGAATATCGTGGCCGATGGTCGAAAAGTGCCAGAAGAGCGCCATGCCAAAGGAGAGCGTCATGGCTGCGATCTCTGCAGCGGCATTAATGCGCCACCAGAACCAGCGAAGAATCAGGACCAACCCCGTTCCCGCACCGATCTGCATCATGAGGTTGAAGTTGGACAGGGCGTCCTTCATTTGAAGAGCGAACCAGCAGGAGGCGAACATCAGCACCATCGTCACGATCCGTCCCAGCCAGACTTGTTGCGAGTCAGTGGCCTTGGGGTTGATGAACCGCAGGTAGAGGTCGCTGACCACAATCGATGACCCGTAGTTTACCTGGGTAGACATGGTGCTCATGTACGCGGCGGCCAGCGAAGCGACCATAATGCCCATGAGGCCCTGGGGCAGGAACGTGAGCATGGCCGGATAAGCGAGATCATCCTGAACAATTTTGGGATCGAGGTGGGGGAAGCGGGCCTGAAGCGAAGCGACATCCGGGAAGACGACCAGTGAGGCCAGTGCGACCAAGATCCACGGCCAGGGGCGGAGCGCGTAGTGCATCACGTTGAAGAACAGGCAGGCG